>DAOVZP010000024.1 GCA_030635045.1 Bacteroidota bacterium
CTCTTCTTATCAATATTTATAATGTCCGCTTTTATGGCCAGGGGCCAGGCGGTGCATTATTTGCATTGCATAGAAGTTATAGATGGGGACGGGGCCGGGCTCAACTGGGAGCCGCCGGGTGATGAAGCTGATTTTGCTGCATATAATATCTACTACAGGGTACCCCCTGATGCATTCTCCCTTCTTGTGACCCTCACTGATTACAACACTACTGACTACATTCATACTGCATCAGCGGCAAATCAGCAGGAGGTGCAGTATTTTATCCTTACAGAGCAGGTCTCATTAGCTGATGTCATTTCCGATACCATGAATACCATTCACCTTACGGTGAGCCTGAACAGTTCAGACCCTATCATTGCAGCCCTTAATTGGAATGCCATGCATGAACCTCTACTGCCCGGATCAAGTGTTTATTACAGGATCATGATGCATAATACTTCCGAGCCGGGCTTCACCGTGGTAGATTCAACCATGGATACTCATTACGTGATGCCGGTTACGGTATGCCGGGATACATTATTTTTTCAGATAGAGATCGATGATGATTTTGGCTGTGTTTCGAAGTCAAATGTCCCTTCCATGCTTTTTGAAGATATCACACCACCGCCCATGCCAACACTGGATTCGGTGAGCATCAACCCTTTTACCGGGGAGGTAATTCTCGGATGGGGCATAAGCCCTGCCGGTGATGCCGGCGGTTATGTGATATATCACGTTAAGGATGATATTAACGATACACTGGATAAATTGTATGGTGCAGGCAATACCTCTTATGCCGACCTGTCTTTTGATCCCTGCACCGAAAACCGCTCCTATGCCCTGGCAGCTTTCGATACCTGCGGGAACATCAGCCCGGGCAGTTATGATATTCCACAGCGGACCATCTTATTCCACGAAGTCGATTTCAACCCCTGTACCATGGTCAACACCCTCAGCTGGACGGAATACATAAATATGAACCCTGCCCTGGCGGGATATCGCATTTATTTGAGCGTGGATGGGGCGCCATACGAGATACTGGCTACATTGCCTGCCAACATCGTCATCTATGAACATGAAGGCCTTGAACCCGGGCATATGTATCAATATTTTGTCCGTGCTTTCAGTGATGGTGATGCAGTCACATCCTCTTCCTGCATCCGTGAATTTACTACCTGGCAATATAAGCAACCGCTTGCAAACAGTATTGAAAATGCATCGGTTGAAGACAGTGAGTATATCACCCTTTCGTTACTGCCCGACACTTTTGCCTACGTACCTTTCCTGAACCTCTACAGGTCGGAAGAAGCCTCCGGGCCCTGGGAACTTATTGCTGAGCTGGAGTCTCCGGGGCAGGAAGAACTGTATTATGACGACCTTTCGGTGGATGTAAACAGCCTGAGTTATTATTACTATTCCAGCCTTATCGATAGTTGTGGGAATGAAGTGCTGGCATCCGGCCATATGCGGACGATACTGCTTCAGGGAGAAAAATCGGGCGGACAGATGATAAGTCTCGGGTGGAATGCCTTTGAGGATTGGCCAACGGGTGTGAATGCTTATGAAATTTACCGCGCAGTAAACGAGGATGGCAGCTTTGAGTTAGCCGGAGAAACGGCAGGAAGTACCATAAGCTATGAAGATGATATTTCCATGCTGTCAGGGGAATTCAGCATGCTGAGGTATGTGGTCAGGGCGCTGGAAGATGAAACCGCCGGCTTGTACAGCTGGTCAAATGAGATCTTTTTTGAATATGCCCCCAAAATATATCTACCCAATGCCTTCACCCCCGGTGGACAGAACCCGGTATATAAACCGCTTGGTAACTTTGCTGAGTTTAGCGAGTATCGCCTCGATGTATATAATCGCTGGGGAGAGCTCATGTTTTCAAGCCGGGAATTCAGCATAGGATGGGACGGAAGCTTTAAGGGGCGGGAAGCACCCCTTGGAGTGTATGTCTGCATTATTAACTATCGCTCAAACAGCGGGGAATCAAACACCCTGAAGTCAACCTTCGTGCTGCTTCGATAGTGCTTCTTTTAATCCCTGTTCAGCATGCCATTCCTTTAACATTAATTAATAAGGAATATGGCATTTTTTAATACCTTTGCAGGTCAAAAACTTCTTGCTATGGATCAAGATTTTCAAAAGTTCAGCGGTGAAGGCCTGACATATGATGATGTGCTGGTACTTCCGGCATATTCGGATGTGCTGCCCCGCGATGTGGATGTCTCCTCCTATTTTTCAAGAAATATTCAGCTGAATATACCAATCGTTTCTGCGGCTATGGATACGGTTACACAGGCTAAAATGGCTATTGCCATTGCCCAGGAAGGCGGCATAGGAGTGCTTCACAAAAATATGAGTATTGAAGACCAGGCGAATGAGGTCAGAAAAGTCAAGCGTGCAGAAAATGGCATGATCCTCGACCCGATCACACTCAGTGAAGATGCACTGGTTAAAGATGCTCTTGCCCTCATGAAGGAGTATAGTATCGGGGGTATCCCTGTGGTGAACAGCAATAAGGAACTGAAAGGTATTTTGACCAATCGGGACCTTCGTTTTGAAAACAATATGGAGAGGCCTGTTGTGGAGGTGATGACCAGTGAAAACCTGATCACTGTAACAGAATTTATAGATTTTGAGAAGGCTGCCGATATCCTACAGAAGTATAGGATTGAAAAGTTGCCGGTCGTTGACAAGAGCAACCGGCTGGTTGGCCTGATCACGTACAAAGATATTATCAAGGTCAAAGCCCGCCCAAACGCGTTCAAAGATGATCGTGGGAGGCTACGCGCAGCAGCAGCAGTAGGGATTACCTTTGACACACCTGATCGGGTAGCTGCCCTGGTTGAAGCCGGAGTGGATGCTATTGTGATCGACACCGCACATGGCCATACCGAAGGGGTGATAAAAATGACAAAGCTCATCAAATCAAAATTTAAAGGTATTGACCTGGTGGTTGGCAACATCGCAACAGTGCAGGCTGCCCGTGACCTGAGAGATGCCGGTGCTGACGCCGTGAAGGTTGGGATTGGCCCCGGATCGATCTGTACAACGCGGGTCATTGCCGGAGTGGGCGTGCCTCAGCTCAGTGCAGTGTATGAAGTCGCCAGGGAACTCAAAGGGACAGGTATTCCCGTGATTGCCGACGGTGGGATACGTTACACGGGAGATATCGTTAAAGCCCTTGTGGCAGGAGCCAGCACCATTATGGCGGGCTCCCTGTTTGCAGGAGTGGATGAATCGCCGGGTGAAACCATCATCTTTGAAAGCCGGAAGTTTAAAGCATACAGGGGCATGGGCTCTATCGAAGCAATGTCGAAAGGCTCGAAAGATCGCTACTACCAGGATGCCGAGGATGATATTAAAAAACTTGTCCCTGAAGGGATCGTCGGACGGGTGCCATACAAAGGCATGCTGTCTGAAGTGATCCACCAGATGGTTGGCGGCCTCAGGGCAGGCATGGGCTACGCAGGTGCGAAAAACATAGAAGCATTATGGAATGCCCGATTCTTACGCATCACCGCTGCCGGTGCTATCGAAGGCCACCCACACGATATTACCATTACCAAAGAAGCCCCTAACTACAGTACATAAGTTAAACCATTAACGATTGAAAGTATCAAATGATGAAAAGAATTTCAGTGAAGATATTTGCGTTTGCCATTGCAGCGCTTATTACATTATCAATTCAAGCCCAAAAGGAAGATAAACGTGTATTAATATCAATTGATGATGAAGAGATCAGCGTTAGCGAGTTTCTCAATGTTTATCAGAAGAATAATGTCGATACAGACCTGTCTGATAAAAAGTCATTGCAGGATTACCTGGAGTTATACATAAATTTCAGGTTGAAAGTAAAAGAAGCCCGCGACCTTGGGATGGATACCGCAAAAGCTTTCGTTGAAGAATTGGATGGATACAGAAAGCAATTGGCCGAGCCTTATTTTAATGATCAGGAGGTTACAGATGAACTTTTGCTGGAAGCGTATGACCGCCTGATGTTCGATGTCAGGGCCAGTCATATCCTTATCAAGATAGATGAAAATGCACTTCCCGCCGATACCCTCCTGGCATACAAGAAGGTGATGGTAATAAGGGAAAGGCTTATGGCCGGAGAAGACTTTGCCGGTGTTGCGGCAGAATTGTCAGATGATCCCTCAGCAAGGGACAGGCAGGCACAGGGACAGGTTCGTAAAGGCAATGGCGGCGATCTGGGGTATTTTACTGTTTTCGATATGGTTTATCCTTTTGAGACCGGAGCATATAGCACAGTAGTGGGTGAGATCTCCATGCCGGTGAGAACATCGTATGGGTATCACCTTATCAAAGTCACTGACAAGCAAGAAGCCCTTGGGAAAGCTACAGTCGCACACCTCTACCTCGCTATGCCCAAAAATGCCACTGCATCGGATTCGATCAGGATAGAAAAAGAGATCTCTGTTCTTTATCAGCGCATTTTGGAAGGGGAAAAGTTTGAAGACCTGGTGCTGGAATTTTCCGACGACCGTGGGTCGAAAGAGAAAGGCGGCGTACTGCCGAGGTTTGGTTCCAACAGGATGGTGCCTGAGTTCATTGTCGCCGTTTCCGACATACAGGATTCAGGAGATATATCCCAGCCTGTGTTAACCTCCTTTGG
Organism: Bacteroidota bacterium; assembly: GCA_030635045.1. GTDB lineage: Bacteria > Bacteroidota > Bacteroidia > Bacteroidales > B18-G4 > B18-G4. The sequence goes on from DAOVZP010000024.1 coordinate 4,625, forward strand.
ATGGCATATTCTGAAACTGCTCGACAGACAGCGCCCCGGCGACTATAAAGTGGAAGTGATTGATCTGAAAAGAAAAATGACAAAAGATACCCGCGCTATGAAGAGCAGGGAAACAGTCATCGACAGGATAAAATCTGAGAACGGATTTAAGGAATATCCTGAAAACCTGCAGGAACTGCTGAACGCCATCGACTCATCTTTCTATGCAAGGGAATGGAGCGCAGAAAAGGTTGCAGGCCTTAACAAAAAATTATTTCAGCTGGGCGGCAATAAATACAGCCAGCATGACTTTGCAATCTACCTCGAGGACAAGCAAACAAGACGTGGAACCACCGGACTGGAGGTATTCTTCTACAGTCAATACAGTGACTATGCAAATAAGAAATGCATCGACCTGGAAGATAGTCAACTGGAGGGGAAATACCCTGAGTTCAGGCTGTTGATGGCAGAATACCGCGACGGGATATTGCTTTTTAATCTTACCGATGAGAGGGTGTGGAGCAAGGCAGTGAAAGATACCCTGGGCCTGCAGGAATTTTATACAGATAATAGCGGAAATTATATGTGGGGAGAAAGGCTGGAAGCCGATATCATTATCCTGAACGACCCGGCAACGGAAGAAAACATCCGTGGGATGATCAGCATGGCCGTTGATAAAAAGATGAGCCTCAAGGAAATCGGACTGGATACCATGAGTGGCGTATTCGTTCAAAGCAGCATCTATGCAAAGGGTGATAATGACTTCATTGACAAGATAGCATGGGAAGAGGGCCTGTCAGAAAGCATGCCACTAACCAAATTTAATGGCCTTTATGATGGACGATCACATAATGAAAGTTCAATAATATTTGCACTTGTTAAGAGCCTCAGGGCTCCGGAAGCTAAACATCTCGATGAGGCCAGGGGGCTTGTGACGTCTGATTATCAGAACTACCTCGAAGAGGAATGGATCCGCACATTGAAAGCAAAATATACTGTTGTTGTACATGAGGAGGTACTTGAAGATATTCAATAAACGATCTGTCAGCCGCTTTGCTTTATTATTGCTAACGGTATGGATGGTTGGGTGTACGCAAACCGGTAATTCCGGTTCCGGAGAAGTGCTTGTCCGGGTTTATGATAAATATCTTTATGCCTCAGACCTTGAAGGGGTCATCCCCGCCGGCACATCTGCCCGTGACAGCCTGACAATCGTCAGGACCTTTATTCAAAACTGGGTCGACAGGGAGTTGATCGTTAAAAAAGCTGAGGAGAACCTTCCGGAGGAACTGAAGGACTATTCCGACAGGATTGAAGAATACAAGAACAGCCTGATCATATATGAATATGAGAAGATGCTGGTAAGGCAGGAGCTCGATACGAATATTTCATTGGAAGCATTACAGGAATACTATCAGCGGCATAAACACAATTTTGTCCTGAAGAAAGATATCATGAATATTCAATACCTGGTGTTGCATATTGATTCTCCGGCAATCACGAAATTCAGGCAGTATATCAGGTCTGAGGTTCCTGAAGAAAAGGATTCGCTGGCACTGTATAGCAGTAAGTATGCTGAATCATTTAACCTTTTGGATGAGTTCTGGCTTGACATGGAAGAAGTTGCTGACGTCCTTCCGGTGGAGGAATATTCATTCAGGGATTTCAATGCCAATCAAAGGTATCTGGAGGTGAGGGATTCTGTGTATATTTATATGATCTCTGTTCAGGATTATAAGCCTGCCGACAGTGTTCCTCCGATGCAGTTTTTGGAAGATGAGATCGAAAGGATCATATTGAACAAAAGAAAGAATGACCTGATCAAAAATATGCGACAAACAGTGCTTCAGGATGCCATTGAACATAATCAGGTAGAGATTTATTAATAAGACAATAAACAATATCTATATTTGTTTATAGAATAAAACATTAACCAAACAGTATGAAAGCCCGTACCTTGCTTATCACCCTGATTTCACTGGTCCTGTTTCTGACAGTAAGAGCACAGGATGAGAAAGTCATTGACCAGATCGTGGCCGTGATCGGGCAAAATATTATCCTCGAATCGGATATTGAAAACCAGTATTATCAATATCGCATGCAAAGCGGGATAATTGGTGGAGGATCTTCGGTTCGCTGCCAGATGCTGGAGAGCTTGCTTTTTCAGAAATTACTTCTCAACCAGGCAGAGGTCGATTCCATTGTCATATCAGACACGGAAATTCAGCAAACCATGGATCAGCGGCTGCGCTATTTTATTGCTCAACTGGGATCCCGTGAGCGCTTTGAAGAGTATTATGGAAAGTCGATAGAGGAATTTAAGGAAGAATTTAGCAGTGACATTGAAAACCAGCTGAAGGTGGAGAAGGCTCAGGGCGGCATCGTGGAGAATGTTACCGTGACCCCTGCGGAGGTACGATCTTTTTTTAGGGATATCCCTACCGACAGTATCCCACTGGTTAACTCGATGGTTGAGATCGGGGAGCTCATACGCATGCCACCGGTCACCCTCGAGCAGAAACTCATGATCAAAGACAGGCTACGTGGATTGCGTGAACGTGTAATGGCCGGGGAGACCTTTTCTACGCTGGCTATCCTGTATTCAGAAGACCCCGGCTCTGCCAAAAAGGGCGGGGAACTTGGTTTTTACGGACGTGGAGAGTTGTACAAGGAATTTGAAGCTGTAGCCTTCAAGCTGGGAGATGGCGAGGTGTCGGAGATCGTAGAAACACAGGCAGGCTTCCACATCATTCAGCTTATCGAAAGAAAAGGGGAATATGTTAATGTCAGGCATATCCTCCTGAAAACGAAAGTGTCACCGCTTGACCTGGCCATGGCCAAAGCCTACCTCGATACAGTTGCCGGCCTGATAAATACCGACTCACTCACATTTGATGAAGCTGTTTTGCAGTATTCTGACGGAGAAAATAAAAATAATGGTGGATTGCTCATCAACCCCATGACAGGAACAACAGGTTTCGAGGTCTCAGATCTCGATCCACAGGTTTCTTTTGTGATCGACAAACTTAAGGTAGGTGAGATATCGAAGCCGGCCCTGATGGAGACAGAAGATGGAAAGCAGGCCTACAGGTTATTATACCTTAAGAAGAGGACACTGCCGCACAGAGCGAACATGAGAGAAGATTATGACAAGATCCAGTCGTGGGCACTGGAGAATAAAAAGGCAGAAGCTTTTCAGGAGTGGATCGCAAAGAAAGCTGCCAAAACTTATATCAGGATCAATGATAAGTTCAGGCAATGTGATTTTGAGTTTGACTGGTTTGAAAGCCAGGAGTAATGGCCCAATTAATTGAGACAATATGAAAGACCTATATAAATCGGATGTTGAAGCTGTTGATGCCCTGGTAGAGAAATATGGGATACTGAGGGAAGAGATCGCAAAAGTGATCGTTGGCCAGGATGAGGTCATTGAAAATGTGATCATCACCATCTTTAGCCGCGGGCATGCACTGCTGATAGGTGTACCGGGACTGGCCAAAACACTACTGGTAAATACAATTGCCCAGGCACTCGGTTTAAGCTATAGCCGCATACAGTTTACCCCTGACCTTATGCCCTCCGATATCATCGGTACCGAGATACTTGATGAAAGCAGGTCGTTCAGGTTTATGAAGGGTCCGGTGTTTGCCAACATCATCCTTGCGGATGAGATCAACCGAACACCTCCCAAAACCCAGGCTGCCCTGCTGGAAGCCATGCAGGAGAAAGCAATTACGGTAGCGGGGAAAAATTATAAGCTGAGTGAGCCATTTTTCGTTCTGGCAACCCAGAACCCCATTGAGCAGGAGGGGACCTATCCCTTGCCGGAAGCACAACTCGACAGGTTCATGTTCAACGTATGGCTCGACTACCCCTCTTTTGAGGAGGAGGTGGATGTTGTGAAAAACACCACATTTAAGGAAATGGCAAGCCCTGAGATGGTGATCAGCGGAGATGAGATAATATACTTTCAAGACCTGGTAAGGAGGATCCCGCTTGCCGACAATGTTTATGAGTATGCGGTGAATCTTGCCTCAATGACCAGGCCAGGAACAAAACTGGCACACTCACTTGCTAATGAATACGTGAACTGGGGTGCCGGCCCGCGGGCTTCTCAATACATGATACTGGGGGCTAAGTGCCATGCTGCCCTGAAAGGCAAATATTCACCTGATATAGAGGATGTAAATGCTGTGGCAGTTTCTGTGTTACGGCACAGGATCGTAAGGAATTATAAGGCTGAAGCAGAAGGGATAAGCGTAGAAAAGATCATTGCAGAGCTGACAAACAAATAACCACATACTATGAAAAAGTACCGGATTTATATTGGATTGGCCGTTATCATTATAGTATTGATCCTGCTATATGTGTTTTTTGGATCAACCAAGACCACGACAGAAACCATAGAAGTTACCGTTGAGATGGGCACACTCGAGATCCAGGTGTCAACATCCGGTGAGCTGGAGGCAAAGAGTTCTGAAAAGATACTGGGCCCGTCGGGACTCAGAAATTTCAGGATATGGAACATCAAGATCGATGATATCATTCCTGATGGCACAGTGGTCGACTCAGGGGAATATATTGCTACCCTCGACAGGTCTGAATTGACCAACAGGCTACAGGATAATGAACTTGACCTTGAATCCCTGGATACCAAGTTTACCCAGACTCAGCTTGATACAACCATGGATCTTAGAAATGCCCGCGATGAACTGATCAACCTTGAGTATAACCTGGAAGAAAGGCAGATCACTGTTGACCAGTCGATATATGAACCGCCTGCCACCCAGCGCCAGGCAAAGATCGACCTCGATAAAGCACGGAGGGCCCATAGCCAGGCCGTTGAAAACTATCAGCTGAAGCTTCAAAAAGCCAGGGCCAATATGGCGGAGGTGAACACCAAGCTGAGAAAAGCACAGAGGGAGTACCAGGAAATGATCGATCTCCTGAGCGAATTTACTGTGTATGCCCCCAAAGCGGGTATGGTGATCTATCGCAGGAACTGGGATGGACAGAAGCAGGGTATTGGTGCTACGGTGAATGTATGGGATCCTGTTGTAGCTGAACTTCCCAATCTCACGGAAATGAAATCCCGCACCTATGTGAACGAGATCGACATCAGCAAGGTGAAGGTCGGACAGCATGTGATCGTAGGTGTCGATGCTTTTCCTGACAAGGAATACACCGGGACGGTTACGGAGGTTGCCAACATTGGTGAGCAAATGCGAAATTCCAATGCAAAGGTCTTTGAGGTGATCATTGAAGTAAATGAATTTGATTCTATCCTTCGCCCGGCCATGACCACCAAGAATATGATCATGACGGATGTAATCGACAGCGTTTTGTTTGTTCCGATCGAATGCATACACAGCAACGACAGCATGTCTTATGTATATCACGGCTGGTCGAAGCAGCATGTGATCCTGGGTAAGAGCAACGAGAATGAAATTATCGTACGTGCCGGATTGGAAAAAGGTGATGATATTTACCTGGTTCCTCCCGAAGGGGCTCCTGATTATAGCATAATCCCACTGGATACTGCCATTGTGAACCACTTTATGCGCCTCGATGAAGAGAAGAATGGGAAGAAAGAGGAAAAGAAAGAATTGACACCTGAAGAATTGCGTGAAAAGCTCATGAATATGACCCAGGAAGAAAGAATGAAATTCATGCAGGAAAACCCGGACCTAATGAAAAAGATGGGTGGCGGACAGGGAAGAAGGCCTGGTGGTGGGGGAGGTAGGGGGAAGTAGATTTGAACTC
>DAOVZP010000058.1 GCA_030635045.1 Bacteroidota bacterium
AAGGGGAGTTGTCTTCAAACCATTGTGCATTCTTGCTGATGATCTCTGTACGCCTGGTAGCCTCCAGGTTTTTGAAGTTCACCACTGATTCCCAGCTGGCTTTCATACCCATCGGGTCACCATAAACTTCAATAAACCCGTTCACGTAGTCTACTTCGGGTACAAGGTCTTCAACCCAGAGTACATTGTATTTGTCCCAGAGCTCCAGGTCGCCGGTTTTATAATATTCGGCCAGGACTCCAAGTGCTTCTTTCTGTTGCTCCGTCTCGGCCACCGCTGCGGCTTTCTCAAGCCAGTATATAATTCGTGAAATGGCCTCTCCGTATAAGCCGTCTACTTTGTAGACATCTTCCTTTATCTTGCCATCTTTCTTTATCAGCTTGGAATTCAATCCATAGGAGATGGGTGTTTCGTCGCCGGCCACCTTAATGCTTTCGTAATAGGCCTCAACTTCCTCTTGGTTGACTCCCTCATAATAGTTGCATGCTGACAACTCGATGAGGTCGAAGTCCGTGTTGCTGTATATCCTTTTTGCTGCTATATCGGGGTTAAAGATCACCTCTGTCAGCAATCCTGAGAATTCTTCCAGTTCCTGTCCTTCCCTGAGCGGAAATACCGAACCCGGTGAATTGTTGATCAGCATTTCAAAATATTCCTTATCGAAGCCCGGCATGAACTTATCTGTTGAATAATGGTGATGGATGCCATTTGAGAACCATACCCGTTTCAGGTAAATGTTAAATTCGCTCCACTCCTGGGTTTGCCTGTCGCCCGTAAAATTTTTGGAGATCTCTTCCAGTGTCCTCCTCACGGCCAGGTTATACTTGAAATTCTGGTCAAAGATGATGTCACGTCCGGCCAGCGCTGCCTCTCCGAGATAATAGATCAGCTTTTTCTGGTCGAGGCTCAGTTCTTCAAAGCCGGGGATCTGGTAACGCATGATCTTCAGATCGGCAAATTGTTCGGTGAGAAATTGAAAATCGCTTTTTTCTCCTGTAGTTTCTTTCTCTTTAGCCTGATCGCAGGAATAGATTGATATGCTCATAATAACAATGATGAGGATGATAATTTTTTTCATGGTTTCTTTTTGAATAATTACGCTTTATAAAATGGAGGCCTTACAATGCGGGCCTTTAGCAGTTTATTCCTGACCTTGATATAAACTTCGCTGTCGAATTTATTGTGCCCGGTATTGATATATCCCAGGCCAATAGCTTTTTTTGTTGAAGGCGACATGGTGCCCGATGTCACTTCCCCGATCACATCACCATCGGCAGTGCAGATCTCATAATGCTGCCTGGGGATCCCTTTGTCGATCATTTCAAATCCGCGCAGCCGGCGTGTGGGGCCTTCCTCTTTTTGTTTTGCAAGCAGCTCACGGTCGATGAAATCATTGCCTTCGTTAAACTTGGTGATCCAGCCCAGGCCTGCTTCGATGGGTGAGGTGGTATCATCTATGTCGTTACCGTAGAGGCAGAAACCCATTTCCAGGCGTAATGTGTCCCTGGCGGCGAGGCCGATGGGCCTGATGCCGTATTCTTCTCCTGCTTCCAGCACTGCTTTGTATATCTTTTCCGCATCAGCATTGGCCATGTATATCTCGCATCCGCCTGATCCGGTGTATCCTGTAGTTGACAGGATGACATCCTCCACGCCGGCAAAATTCAATTTCTTAAAGGTATAATACTCCATATCTGTGATATTCTCGTTGGTCAGCTTTTGCATTGCTTCCAGGCCTTTTGGCCCTTGCACTGCAAGCTGGGAGATCTCGTCGGAAGCATTAAATAATTCAGCACCGATGCTGTTTTGTGATATGCACCACTGCCAGTCCTTGTCAATGTTGGATGCATTTACAACCAACAGGTATGTTTCTTCATCGATCCTGTATACGAGGAGATCATCGACTATCCCGCCCTTTCCATTCGGGAAACAGGTGTACTGAACCTTGCCATCTGTGAGCTTTGACACGTCATTGCTGGTCACCTTCTGTGCAAATTCGAAAGCTTTTGGGCCTTTCACCCAGAATTCGCCCATATGAGAAACATCAAAAACGCCCACTCCCTTTCTTACAGTCTCGTGTTCGGCAATGACACCTTCAAAGGTTACAGGCATGTTGTATCCGGCAAAAGAGACCACGCGGGCTCCCATAGATTCATGGATCTTCGTTAATGCAGTGTTTTTCATATAAGGAGTTATTAATATTGAAATTCAGAGCCACAAAAGTATAAAATACTCCTTTATGTGCTTCACTATGGTCCTGATTTTCTTTATATCTTTGAGCTTTATTATATTTGAAAATGTTTCGCACTATAAAAAATACGCCACGGATTGTCATCCTTATCATTGATATGTTCATAGTGGTGGCCTCTGTGGTGCTTGCCTACCTCCTGCGGTTTAACTTTTCCATTCCTGAGGTGGAGATGGATGTTTTCCCAAAAGTGCTTGCCTACATTGTCCTTGTCAGGATGATAAGCTTCCTGATTGGAAGAACTTATGTAGGGATCATCAGGTATACCAGCACCGAAGATGTCATCCGCATTTTTCTTGTGATCTTTTCCGGCAGCCTTGTTTTCGTGCTCACCAACCTTATCACCTTCTATGGCGTGAATGGTTTGTTTTTTATTCCATTCTCTATCATTATCATTGACTTTATCACCACTGTGTTGATCATGACAGCCTTTCGGATAGTTGTGAAGGTGGCATATATGGAGATGGCCACACCATCGGGTGAGCGTTCTGATATTATCATCTTCGGAGCGGGGAAGGCCGGGCTGATCGCAAAACGAACGCTCGATAAAGATCCGGGCATCAACTACAGGGTGGTGGCATTTGTTGACGATAAACCGGGCAAGGTGGGGAAAAAGATGGAAGGGGTCAGCATCTATGCCAGTAAAAGGCTGGCAGACCTCCTGGTCCGCTGGCCGGGGGCCCAATTTATTATTTCTCCTCAAAATCTTCCTCAGTCGAGGAGGCAGGAGATCATTGAAACCTGCCTGGAGCATAATATCAAGGTGCTCAACGTACCTCCGGTATCGCAGTGGATCAATGGCGAACTGAGCTTCAAGCAGATCCGGCAGGTTAAGATAGAAGACCTTCTTGGAAGGGATGTGATACAGCTCGACAAGGAGCCGGTCAGCAAAGACCTGGCAGGCAGAAATGTGCTTATTACAGGGGCAAGTGGTTCTATAGGCAGCGAGATCGTACGGCAGGTAGCCGGATATGCTATCAACAAGCTGATCTTGCTCGACCAGGCTGAAAGCCCGCTATTCCTCCTTGAACTGGAGTGTGCTGAAAAATTCGGCACCAAGGATATTGAGATCATCGTGGCCGATATTTGCGACGAGGAACGAATGGAACAGATCTTTCAGACATTTAAACCTCAGCTTATCTATCATGCTGCTGCATATAAGCATGTTCCGATGATGGAAGCCAATCCTTCTGAGGCTGTACGCACCAACGTATTTGGAACCAGCCTTCTTGCCAACCTGGCTGTAAGATTTAAGGTGGAAAAGTTCATCATGATCTCTACCGACAAGGCAGTCAAGCCAACCAGTGTGATGGGCGCATCAAAACGTATTGCCGAGATGTATACTCAGGCAATGAACAGCAAGAATGGCACCCGCTTCATCACAACCCGCTTTGGTAATGTCCTGGGATCAAATGGTTCTGTAATCCCATTATTCAGGGACCAGATCAGCAAGGGTGGCCCCGTTACCGTTACCCATCCCGAGATCACAAGATATTTCATGACCATCCCTGAAGCATGCCAGCTTGTGTTGGAGGCCGGCGCCATGGGCAAGGGGGGTGAGATATTTATCTTCGATATGGGGCAGTCGATAAAGATTGTCGACCTGGCAAAAAAGATGATCATGCTATCAGGGCTGACACTGGGCAGCGATATACAAATTAAGTACACAGGCCTCCGGCCGGGCGAAAAATTATACGAAGAACTGCTTAACGATGAAGAGAATACGCTGCCGACCCACCACCCGCAGATCATGATAGCGAGGGAGAGGGGATTCGACCTGGAAACATTATCGGTCAAGGTGAAAGAGTTGATTGCTTTCAGCGATAGCATGGATGGCCTCTCTATCGTAAAGAAGATGAAGGAAATTGCCCCGGAATTTAAAAGCCGGAATTCAGTTTATGAACAACTGGACACGGAAGAATAAGAGGGAACCTTTTTACGTTATTAGAAGAGGGTTTGAGGTGTGGGGTATGGGGTATGTGGTATGGGGTTTGTGGTATGAGGTATGGGGTTTGGGGTTTGGGGAGGTGTTGAGTGTTGGGTGGTAAATTTGTTGAATTGGTTGAATTAGTTGAATTGGGACATTCTTTCTGACTCCTTTGTGAAATCCTTTGTGTCCTTTGTGGTTATAATAAATTATAAATTTTGAATTTTGAATTTTAAATTGCTAAGAAGATATTTGCTTTTGTTGATGCTGGTTGCATGCACGCTATCTGCCAACGCAGCATATATATTCATCCCAATGGATGATACCCAGCGTGACCACCTGAAGGCATATGGTGTGGCATACTGGGTTCTGGAACAGGATGTGGAGATGAGCTGGCTGCTGAATTATAAAGGTGGCAGCTTCATGTGTGTTCATCATGAGCTGATCGAGAATGAATGTGTGATCAGGGGGGTTAGCTACCAGGTGATCGCAGATGTGCAGGCATCGGCCATTCTACAGGAGATAGCACAACCTGAGATCAATATGGATGAGGTCAAGCTGCATATACCACCCAAAATAGCAGTTTACAGCCCTAAAAACAAACAGCCCTGGGATGATGCTGTAACCCTTGTGCTGACCTATGCTGAGATCCCTTACGACGTGATTTATGACCACGAGGTGCTGGATGGCATGTTGCCAATGTACGACTGGCTGCACCTGCACCATGAGGATTTTACAGGTCAATACGGAAAGTTCTGGGCACGATACAAGGATTTTCAATGGTATCGTGAAAATCAGCGTGCAGCGGAGGCTACGGCACGGGAGCTGGGTTTTGAAAAAGTTTCGCAATGCAAACTGGCTGTTGCCAGGAGGATACGCGAATATGTTGCAGGAGGTGGTTACCTCTTTGCCATGTGCTCGGCCACCGACAGCTATGATGTTGCCCTGGCGGCGGATGGGATAGATATTTGTGACGTGATGTACGACGGGGATCCTATGGATGCCGATGCCCAGGAAAGACTGGACTATTCTCAGTGTTTTGCATTTACCGGTTTTACATTAAAGACCAGCCCTCAGGAATATGAGATCTCCAGCATCGATGCTACCCAGATGCATGTGCGCTCGATCAGGGAACAAAACGATTTCTTTACGCTTTTTGATTTTTCAGCTAAGTGGGATCCTGTACCCACCATGCTTTGCCAGAGCCATGAACCCGTTATCAGGGCTTTTATGGGGCAGACAACCGGATATATCAAAGATTATATCAAGCCTGAAGTTCTGATCCTTGGAGAAAACAAGGCCCTTAATGAAGCCCGCTATATTCATGGGGAGTTTGGCAATGGCACATGGACCTTCTATAGTGGACATGATCCGGAAGACTATCGTCATCTTGTGGGCGACCCGCCAACAGAGCTTATCCTGCATCCGAATTCAACAGGTTACAGGTTGATCCTGAATAATGTACTGTTTCCGGCTGCGAAGAAGAAAAAACAGAAAACCTGATTCTGAATTCAGATATCTGATATCTGATATCAGAATTCAGAAGTTAGTGTTGCTCGAAACTGTCGTAGAAGGGGTTGCCGTTAAAGAAGTACATCACCTGGTTCGTACAGCTGTCTTCCCCGATATAATCGATGTAGCCGTTTGTAATATCCAGGCCCGGGGTGTTCAGGTAGGTTATACCGGTGCGGATCCAGCGGCAGTTGAGATAATTTCCGAGGGGGTCACCGATGACGGCTGAGAAAGCTACGTTGCCGAGGTCAGAGCCGGAAGCCTGGCCGGTGATCTCAAAAACGTCATCTTCAAAATCGCCGGCAGTCCCCATACCTTCAATATAGGTAAAGGTTTTCAGTGATTGCCAGTGAAAGCTTCCGTGAGAGACTGTGTCAAAAAATGTGAGGGTTGCGGAGGGTACCTCATGTTCATACATTTGCAGCATGCTCATTGAAAGGCCGGTGTTGCTGATGGTATTATTTCCATCCAGGCGAAGGTCATTTACTATGTAGCCATCGAAAGTAAGGTTTGCTATTGCGCCTGTTTCTGAGAAGTCCATGTTCATACTGACAGTGATCTTTCCTCTTCTGCCCTTACCATCCGGGCAAGGGATATTGTACAGCCCATAGTCGATAATGTATTCTATTCCGTTGGTACCCTGGTAGCTGCATTGCGCATTGTAAATGGTCTTGCTGCCTTCTTCTTTCAGGACAGAATCGCTCACCACCATGATGAAGAGGTTGAATACCTCTGAATAAGCCCTTTCAGCGATCACCTGGTTGTTGGCAACCTGCAGATTGGGATTATAATTGGTTTCTATGCTGCTTTTCTTGCACGATATTCCGGCAATGGCTGCAAGAGTCACGATTAAAAGGATATTCCGGATAAACTGTATCATGAGGGTTGCTTTCGTATATATATCTGAAACGAGAAAGAAAGTGAATTATTCTCCTCATCGATATGGTCTTCCTCTTCGATCAACTCCCATTCATCTTCTTTTATTTCAGGAAAAAAAGTGTCGGCGTCATAGCTGCGACGGACCTTTGTCAGGTACAGCTTGTCGGCGAGCGGGAGGAACTGCCGGTAGATGGAGCCACCACCGATGATAAAACACTCTTCATCGTCTCCGCATTTCGACATGGCATCTTCAATGGAGAATGCCATGATGCAGCCTTCGTAATTATCCTCCGGGTCATCTGTTATCACAACGCTTGTCCTGTTTGGCAATGGCCTGATGGGCAATGATAAAAATGTATTTTTTCCCATGATTATCTTATGGCCTGTGGTGATCTTCTTAAAGCGCTTCAGGTCATCGGAAATGTGCCAGAGGAGGTCGTTGTCCTTGCCAATGGCATTATTTTCGGCTACGGCGACTATGATTGAGATTGGCATTTTGGTTGAACTGGTTGAATTGGTTGAATTGGTGAAGTTGAATTGGTTATTTGTAAATTAGTATTTCGCAAAATTAGGAAAATTAATCACTATCACATCGGTTACCGGCTACTGGTTAACGCTTAGCGGAAGGTATGAAGCGATTAGACTGCGATTTCGCCTTTAATATGTGGATGAAATTGATATTGCCGAAGCAAGTGGTGCTGTTCTTTGGTGTGGGTTTGTGGTTCAGTTATTCCCTTCTTATGATGCTGCCAAAGTGTTTGCCGTCAACAACACCATTAATATAAAAGATTTTCATGTCACTATCATGAAAATACCTGATCCATTCTCCTTCTTTTAATCCATTTTTGTAATTGCCTTCCAGGGTAATTCTTCCATCATTATTCCAGTAGGTCCATTTGCCATGTTTTCTTCCGTGCAAATAATTGCCCTGGTAGCTATTGCGTCCATTCTCAAAATAATCTACATCTGATATTATAAGTCCATGCTTAAAAATTTCTGTGCTTTTTAGTTTTCCGATTTCATACCAATAATTCCATTCACTTTCTTTCCTGTCTTTTGAAAACACACCTCCGGCTTTCTTCTGACCACTTTCATACCAATAATTCCACATGCTGTCTTTCTTACCCTTTTTATATGCACCTTCGGATTTCTTCTGTCCATTCTCATGCCAATAAATCCACTTGTTATTTTGCTTATTCTTTACATATATCCCTTCAGATTTTTTCTGTCCATTTTCATAATAATAAGTAAAATGGCCGTTTTTTACTTTAGTTGAATATTTATAGATAAACAAACCATCCATTTGAATCGTATCACTTATGTAATAATCACGTACAACCCACACATCGTTGTTTTCACTGTATGCTTTTCTGTAGTAAGAGGCTGCATTTTTATCAGAAATTACTTTCCATTCTTCATCATAATATACTGTAACTGTGTCTTGTGTATAAATATAATTTGACAATAAACAGAAAAATAGAAAATAAACAGATATACGTTTCATTTATGTGATTTTAACTATTTATAAAAATAGATGATTAGCGGAAGGCCTTTTCTAAT
>DAOVZP010000156.1 GCA_030635045.1 Bacteroidota bacterium
AAGTAGCAATGGCCCTTCTGATGGCATCACACACTGCCCTGGAACTGATGGTTGATGCTGTGATGGCATCGACCTGGCCACCATCTTTAGTAACATAAAGACTGAATTTGGCGGGATCTTTCCCGGCAAACTGCCCATTGAATTTTTCGCGTGTCATCTTGGTTCCCAATCCGGGTGTTTCCTTTTGCTGGGTAACGACCGTACTATCGATGATCCCGTCCGGCAGAAAGCCCACCATGATCTGGATCTGTGTGGGATCATAGCCCTGGTTAGAGAATGTCGACACGGCTACACCAACTAATTTCCCGTTCTCAAAAGCCTGATGAAACTCCAGTGAATCCTGGTCTCCATTACCTGGGGTAAGCTCAGGGTTGGCAGGTATCTGCACCTTGAAGCTGTTCAGGGAATCGAATGTGGGCAAAACAAGTTTGATGGCCCTTTCGCGTGCCGCCTTTTTAGCTGCTGCGATTGGCTCCAGGGTCAGGTTATATATCGAACCCAGCGCCAGGGAGGCCACCACGGTGATGATCGTCAGCGTCAGCACCATGTTGATAAAGGATGATTTAACTTTCTTGGCCATTTATCTATATTATTATCTATTGTACAATTTAAGCTGCCTTGATAGTTTCACCAAAAAGTTTTGGCTTAAGCCATCGGTTAAGTAGTGGTGTAAAGGCGTTCATGATCAGGATGGCAAATGAAACCCCTTCGGGGTACGCTCCCCATATCCTGATCAATATTGTGATCACCCCGCAGCCGATCCCAAACACGATCTGCCCCCAGGGGCTGATGGGTGAAGATACCATATCTGTTGCCATGAAAAAGGCGCCCAGTATCAAACCACCTGTTAACAGATGAAATAACGGGTCGACATACATATCCGGATCAATCAGCCAGAGAATGCCCGTAAAGACAACCACTGATCCGATATATGCAAAAGGTATCTGCCATGTAATGACTTTCTTTATCAGCATATAGATCGCTCCGAGCAGGAGTGCCACGACAGAAACCTCACCCAGCGATCCTCCGATAAATCCTATAAAGTCCATCATCAGGTCGGGCATCTTACTCATAAGTTCAGGCACTGTGCTGTTCTTGAGGCCTTCTTTCAGGAATCCCAGTGGCGTTGCCCCACCCATGGCATCAGGCTGGGACGCCATACTGCCAAAAAGCATTTTGGGCTCCGGCCAGCTAGTCATCTGCACCGGAAACGAGATCAGCAGGAATATACGGCCAACAAGTGCCGGGTTGAATGGATTTTTTCCAAGCCCGCCAAAGGACATCTTTGCCATCCCGATGGCGACAAAGGCGCCAACTATGATTATCCAGGTCGGCAGGTTGCTTGGCACATTGAAAGCCAGCAATATACCTGTGATCAAAGCGGATCCGTCAAAAATGGTGACAGGACCCTTGATCAGATATTTCTGGATCAGCCATTCGAAGAAAAGGCACGACAATGAAGAGATGACGAGCACCCGCAAAGCATCGAGTCCGAAAAAATATACGGACACCAGCATGGCAGGCACCATGGCGATCACCACAGTGTACATGATCTTCTTAACGGATGAGTCTCCGTGAACATGGGGAGACCCGGAAACAGTTAACATGCTCATATTTTATTTTTTTCCTCTGTTTCTGATTATTTGTCCCACCTTGCTCTTGCCTAGCCTGATATAATCAAGCAAAGGCCTTCCCGACGGGCAGGTGTAATGGCATGAGCCACATTCTATGCAGTCCATCACATTTTCCTGTTCTGATTCTTCCCACATTTCCATCTCTGCCAGCTGTGCAAGCAGCACCGCTTCAAGGCCCATAGGGCATACCGATACACAGCGTGCGCAGCGGATACAATTTTTTACGTCTACCCTTTTCGATTCGCTTTCACGAAGGATGAGGATGCCTGAAGAACCTTTAACTACCGGTGTATCCATTGACAACAGTGCCTTGCCCATCATGGGGCCACCACCGATCATCTTACCTGAATCTTCGGGCAGCCCACCGGCTTTTTCGATAAGCTCTCTTATGGGAGTACCTATCCGGACCATGAAATTCCCGGGTTTTGCAACAGATTTTCCGGTGATGGTAACTACGCGCTCGATCAGGGGTTTGTTCTTTTGAACTGCTTGGTAAACAGCAAAGGCTGTACCTACATTGTTAACGACAGCACCCACCTCGATAGGAAGTTTTCCGGAAGGTACTTCGCGCCTGATCGTAGCCTTGATAAGCTGTTTTTCACCACCCTGGGGATATTTTACCTTGAGCGGACAAACCTCAATACCTTTAAATTTACCGGCCAGTTCAGTCATGTTTTTGATGGCGTCGGGTTTGTTATTCTCAATCCCGATGATGGCCCTTTCAACGCCCAGGCCTTTCATAAGGATAGTAGTGCCAACCAGTATCTCGTCGCCCTTCTCTATCATCAGCCTGTGGTCGGCAGTGAGATAAGGCTCACATTCAACCCCATTGATGATAAGCACATCAGCAGTCTTCCCTTCGGGAACCATCAATTTTACATGAGAGGGAAAGGTTGCACCACCGAGGCCAACGATGCCCAGCTGATGGATCTTCTCTACGATCTCTTTCTGGCTAAGCTTGATTTCTTTCACCAGCGTATCAGTGCGGTCGATACCATCTACCCATTCATCTCCGTCAACGTTAACCACCACTGCAGGGCGCCTGTAGCCTGATGGATCCATTACATTGTCGATCTTCAGGACCTTACCTGACACCGGCGAATGCACGTTGGATGAAATAAAAGCTTCACCCTTTGCAAGCAATTGGCCAACCTTGATCACATCACCCTTTTGTACCTGCGCCACCCCCGGCGCACCGAGGTTCTGGTTCAGTGGAATGAATGCCTGCTTGGGCAGCGGCAATACCTCTATGGCCTGATCGGCTGAGAGTTTGTTCTCCGGAGGGTGAACACCGCCTAATGAAAAAGTCTTTAAGATACCCATTCTATATTGCGATATTAATTGAATACTATGCTTGCTGGTTACCGGGCTTTGCATCCTCAGGCGGAACTCCGCCCTTGTCTGTCTCTTCTTTGGAGGCCGGGAGTTCCGGTTTCTCTTCTTTCACTGCTGCTTCCGGTTTGACAGGTTTTTCTTTTTTCGGAGGAAAGTGAAGCTCGTGGATGGCATTTGTCGGACAAACAGGTACACATTTCCGGCAGAGCTTACATTTCTCATAGTCAATATATGCCAGGTTGTTTATGATGGTAATGGCATCGAACTTACATTCCTTTTCACACAGGCCACAACCAATACAGGCCACAGCACAGTTTTTCTTTGCCGGGCCTCCCCTTTCCTTATTTACACAGCTTACGAAGATCCTTTTGTCTTTCGGCCCCTTGAAACGAAGTTCAATGATATCCCTCGGGCAGGCTTTAACACATGCTCCGCAGGCCACACATTTATCGTTTACAACAGGGAGCCCTGTCACAGGATCCATATGGATAGCATCAAACTGGCAGGCAGCCACACAATCGCCAAGGCCCAGGCAGCCATATTGACATCCACCTTCCCCTGAATAGAGGTTATGTGCAAATGCACAGGTGGCAGGACCGTCATACTCTACCTTCTGGGGGGAGTTTTCCCTGGATCCATTACAGCGTATCACAGCGATCAATGGCTTCGACTCCTCTACCTCGAGGCCAAGGATAGCTGCTACAGTGGTCATCACATCATTTCCGCCCACCGGGCAGTTAAGTCCTTCAATATGCTTGCTCTCATTTGCTGATTTTACGGTTGCCTCCGCAAAGTTACGGCAACCCGGGAATCCACACCCACCACAGTTTGCAGCGGGCAAAGCTTCCTCTACCTCATCGATCTTGGGGTCTTCAATGACCTTAAACTTCTGGGCAACAAAATAAAGGATAACGGCTGCAGCAATTCCAATGGCTCCAAGTGAAATCACCGAAAAAATCATTACATCATTCACGTTTTGCTCCTCTTTATATGGCTTACAGAGTAAGCCATTTGTTTAATAATTCACAAAGGGCAAAAATATAAACATTAGAGCAACTGATTGGTGATTTAGAACAAATTCTAAATAAGCATAACACCCTATTAAACAATAACTTACAAGTATGTCGATAAAAGCATTCAAAGCCATCATCCCTGAAAGCCTTATCGTACAAGCAGTTCGGGATTTGTTTAGAATTTCTCTAAATTGAACTTTCGGCACTTTAGTCGCCTTGGCTCACTTCAGTCACTTCATAAACCTCTCGTCAGCTTTGGTTTCTGAAAGTTTATGAATATTTTTCTCCAGCCATCCTATTTTCTCTACTTTTCTTACATCAAATTCCGGCACATAAGGTTTTATATCTAAAAGAGGAGTGCCATCCACAATGTCTAAATCCCGGATAAATAATATATTCTCTTCAATTCTGACAAGACGCACTACTGACATGCCAATTGGATTTGGTCTGCCGGGACCTCGAATTGCAAAGACTCCATGCATTTCGCTATCCAAATACGGCCTCACCATTAAGGGTGCTACCCTGGATAAATGAAAGTGATATATCAAGATAATGTGAGAAAAGCCTTCCAAATCTTTTAAGCCCCCGGCATATTCTGAAAACAGCTCAACTGTTCCATCAACATTGTTAGCAACTGCAGCCTGTATAGGTACTCCTTCAGGTTCTTTAAATGGAGAATGAACGACCCCGATTGGCTTATACGTTATCTCAGTCATAATTTCATCTCTTTATATAGGATTTCCCATGATGTTCAGCCGACATGAGCTTTGCCGCTACTTATGTTTCTTATCCCTATAAAGATAAGAAAACCTTAGATATGAATGCGGAGGATTTTTGAAAATACATGGAATACTGGCGGGACTCCGGGCCACAGAAATCAGATATCAGAAATCTGAAATCTGAATTAATTCTGAATTCAAAGTTCTGATATCTGATTTCCGAGTTCCCTAGTATTTAACCAGCTTAACGGTCTTAACAAAGCTGTCGTTACGAACCTGCAGATAGTAAATACCCGGGCTGAAATAGCTCATGTCGATGGTGTTGCTGTATTCTCCGCTGAATTTTTCAATATGATAACGGAATATTGTCTGTCCCTGACTGTTG
>DAOVZP010000094.1 GCA_030635045.1 Bacteroidota bacterium
GGTGTTTCCGGGCGGTAGCTCCAGGGACAGGAGATATACTCTGTCCCGCTATGGTAAGTGGTATGTACTACAAACTGATTTTCATAACTGCAGTTTCTGAGGCTTTTGATCTCTACCTGGGAAAATGCACCGGTACTTCCGCCCCATGCATCCCACATATATCCATAATCGCGGTTGAGGTCTACACCGGCTGCATTATACCTGCTCATATTTTCCCGGCCGTCAGGATTTACCATGTAATAGATCCAGATCTCCCGATTATCGACGAGAAAAGTAACATCGGGATCACTGTCGTATTTCCGGCATAGGTCACGAGCGAAGCGGATACAATTTTCAGCGGCGCCTATCTCATCACCATGGATACCCCCATCAAAAAAAATCTCGGCTTCATTCTCGTTATCACCAACATTATCGCTGATCTTCAGTGCTGCCAACTCCCTGCCTTCCATTGACGTGCCATACATCTTCTTCATACAAATATCGGGGAATGCATCAACAAGGCTGTCGGCGAGGTCAACGATCTCCTGGTAGGAGTGATAGGCAACCTTTGTATCCCAGAAATCCTTGTAATGGGCGATCAGGTCGGGAATTTGAATTGTATATTCAATGCCGCTCTTATCAAGCAAGCCGGCTTCCTTTGGGATTACATAAAGGACAGCATGATCAGCTGCATAATCACCATTAAGGTTAAGCTTTGTGAGTATCTGAGCAGTGCCTGCATCTTTAATTTCTACCCTGACTTCCATCTCTTTATCTCTCCAGCCCTGGGCCCGGCTGGTAATTGTGAATGTAAAAATGATAAGAACGAGAGCAATAATAGACCTTTTCATGACGTGTATATAAGTGCTTTATAGTTGTAAAACAGTAAGTTATCGTAATTAATACCTTGCCTGAAACTTGGGAATAGCAAAACTAATAATATATATGATAATAAATATTATACTGATTCTAAATTAAAGACAGGGGAAGCATGCAAAAAGTTGTATGCATGTACAATTTGTAGTTTACGATTCTGTATTTACAAGGTGGTTTTTGAAGAGCCATTGATTAGGATATCCTAACACCTTTCACTTTTCACTTTCAACTAACCCAACACTCAACCCTCAACACTCAAAACTTTTTTTTAGTATTCTTTCACCTCAGTTTCTCCGAGCATAACCCGATAACCATTCATGGCCAGGGCTTCCATTTCATTTTCTCCGGGATAGATAAAAACAGGGGCAAAGCTGTGAACACGCATGCGGATGCGTTCGCAAAACCATTTGTCGTATGCAACACCGCCGGTAATGAGTATGCCGTCCACCTCGCCTTCGAGTACTGCAGTCATCTCCCCGATCATCTTCGAAACCTGGTAGGCCATGGCATCATAGATCAAGGTGGCTTTTTCATCACCGTTTTTTACCATTTGCTCCACTTCATAGGCACTGTTGGTACCCAGGTATGCACTAAGTCCACCACCACCAATGAGCATCTTTTTCAATTCCTTGAAAGTGTATTTTCCGGTGTAACAGAGTTCTGCCAGGTCGATGGTTGGCAGGGTGCCGGCACGTTCGGGGGAGAAGGCACCTTCACCACCAATGGCATGGTTCACATCTATTACCCGCCCTTTTTTGTGGGCGCCTACAGAAATGCCACCTCCAAGATGAGCAACGATAAGGTTCAATTCCTCGTATTCTTTGTCCTGTATCTCCGCATGCCGGCGGGCAGTGGCCTTCTGGTTAAGGGCATGGAAAACTGAACGGCGCTCGAAAAGCGGGGAACCGGAAATACGAGCTATTTCCTTCATTTCATCCACCACAACCGGGTCGGCAATATATGCTTTGGCATTCGGAAGCTCGTGAGCAATATAATCGGCGATAAGGCCGCCAAGGTTGCTGGCATGCTCCCCGATCGGACTGTTACGAAGATCTTCCTTCATCTTCTCGTTAACTGCATACACCCCTGACGGGATTGGCCTGATCAGGCCGCCACGCCCCATCACGATATGAATATCTTCCATTTCGACACCTTCGTCCTTCAGTACCTTGTGGATCACATCCTTGCGGAATTCAAACTGATCGGTGATCTTTTCAAAAGAGGCCAGATCTCCGTTGCTGTGCTTGATGTTTTTGGTGAAGATCTGTTCCAGGTTTTTAAAGACTGCAATCTTTGTGGAGGTGGAACCCGGGTTAATAGCAAGGATGAGGATATTTTCCATATCTCTGGTAGATCTTATGTAATTTAAAATTTAGTGAATGACAGCTGCCAGGCAGATGCTATCGAGCTTTGAATCTTCTGAATCGGAGCGTGAAGTAAGTACGATAGGTGCTGATGCGCCCAGAATATTTGCTGCAACTTTTGCATTGGCAAAGAAGATAAAAGATTTGTAAAGCACATTGCCTGCTTCGATGTCGGGAAGCAGGAGCAGGTCGGCTACTCCGGCAACATTGCTCTTGATCCCTTTATGCTCGGCAGCCTCAGCGGAAATAGCATTATCGAATGCCAATGGGCCGTCGATGAGGCAGTTGGGTATCTGGCCCCTATCGGCCATCTTTGAAAGAAGTGCAGCATCGAGTGTTGCCGGCATCATCTCATTCACGAGTTCAACAGCACCCAAAACAGCGATCTTTGGTTCTTCAATACCTAATTTGTGTAAAAATTCAATGGAGTTCCTCAGGATGTTAACCTTTGCACTAAGTTGTGGGGCGATGTTCATGGCTACATCAGTGAGGGCAATGAGCTTATGGTGATATGCGGGGACCTCGAAAATGGCGATATGCGAAAGTATTTCATTTCTCCTCAGGCCCCATTCTTTGTTCAGTATAGCTCTAAGGAGTGTGGCTGTCCCTACATTCCCTTTCATCAGGATGTCTGCATCACCGAAATGCACAAGCTTAACCGACTTGGCAACAGACTCACCAACATTTGTTTCATCGATGATCTCCATACGGGAGAGGTCAATCTCAAGCTTATCTGCTATGCGCATCATTTTCTCTTTATCCCCAACAAGGATGGGATCCACGATCTTCATTTTGGCTGCGTTTGCAACAGCTTCGAGAGAATGTTCATCGTGGGCAGCAGCAACTACAAGCTTTTTCTTGGGTGATTTTTTTACGATCTCGCGTAATTCGGAAAGGTTCCTCAACATATCTTAATTATTTTAATTGTCAGTGCTAAGTGATTGATTTATAGTGACAGTAAGTTGTTAACTATTTCACAGTGCAAAAGTAGGCAAGTTAGTATTAAGTACAAAAGAATTGTTATGAATTAATCAGAAAGATATCTGCGGCCTGACCCCGTCCCCCGTCCCTCGTCCCCAGCACCCAAATTATTCTGCATAAAAATCAATCATCCTCTGTATCGCTCTCTTGCACACGGGGCAGAAAGCATCGTATTTTACCGACTTCATGGTGCAGTCGATATAAGGCCGGTATACGCCTTTGGCAACATAGCCTCCACCTTCATAAACACCAATAGTATTCTCAAACTCTTCTGTAGCAGGCGTGGGAACGGGTGTAGAGTGGCTAACCATGTTTTGCCATTTTGAACTAAAATGAGCAAGGGTGGTAATGTTGGGTTCCCAGGGCTCAACCTCCAGGGGATAAAAATCCTCGACAGCAACTTCAGATGAGTAATATTCATCGCCAAGTCCGGCAAATGCATGTCCGAATTCATGTTGGAAAAGAAAATCTCCGGCGGGGTTGTCGCTGGTGCCGAGGCTGTAATAGTTATAGATTCCGCCACCGCCATATTTTTCATGGTTTACAAGAATGAAGATCTGGTCGTAAGGAGCATTGGCTGCCACATCACGAACACTCTTCATGTCTTCGGTAGTCAGATAGCGCTCCGACCCGAAAGTATAGAAGTTTGTGCCAACAGCAGTATTTTTCCATATCTCTTCGCCGGGAAGATCAGTTCCGCTTTCCTCCGAGATGGCCTTAACAGCCCAGATGTTGATCTTGTCCTTATTTTGTATGTAGGGCTCCGCTTCGAGGATATATCCCTTGAAGCGTTCGCAGTCCTGCATGAACTTATCCATTTCTTCAGCAGTATATCCTTCGGCAATGATCACAATATCAAGTTTTGTATTGGGGTTGCCGGAGTAATGGATCTTCGACTTTTTGAATTTCTTTTGCTTGTTTTTCTTTATGTCCCTTGTCTTTGGGTTGATGGGAAGGATATATTCCTTGTCCCAGCCCATGTCTTTGTTCCGGCTGTAAAAGACAATATTCACAGCATGTTTCGGATAGGGAAAAACGACAGTTTCATCAAAGGCTTTATAGTTAGTTTCTCCTTCCTCTGTTGCCTGGTATTCCCTGAACAGGGACGAATATCCCCTGGAATAAAGCAACTCATTGTCTTCAGCGTCATAAACTTCAAACTTATAATTGCCGTAATCAAACTTATCGATGAGATTGGTTTTTGAACCACCCCAGTATTTTTCAGCATAGAGCGTATCAAACTCATAGTACTCTACCTCTGCACTTCCTGAATGGATGTAGTCTATTCGCAGGGTTTTGTTCTTAAAATTGTCTTTAAATTGGGCCTGTACCCCTATGGTAAGGGAAAGCAGGAGAAGAATAACTGTTTTTTTCATGGCAATGATTTATGCCGTGAAAATACGAAAAATTGGTGGGATGGAATACAAGGGTGCAGGGTGCAGGTTTGGGGTTTGAGGTATGAGGTATGAGGTGTGGGGAGTGCCGAGTGATGAGTTCCGGGTGCTGAGTGCCGAGTAGATTAAAGGATTAATTCAACACCCAACACCCAACACTCAAAACTTTTTTGTATATTTGAAGCAGAATCAGCAATTTACACTTGACTTGGTCAGCTATCTAAATATCCTATCTTTTAATCGCTACCTGAATATCAAGGAACGCGACTGCTACATTATTGCATAATACTCCCCGATCACAATTTTTTTGAATTTTGTAAAATCATTGTATTATGAAGTTACCGTATGCTGAATCATATAAGATAAAGATGGTTGAATCCATCCGCAAAAGCACCGAAGCTGAACGTAAAACATGGATTAAAGACGCCAGGTATAACTTATTCAACCTGAAAAGCGAGCAGGTTTTTGTCGATTTGCTTACCGATTCCGGTACCGGAGCTATGAGCGACCGGCAATGGTCAGAAATGATGCTGGGCGATGAAAGTTATGCCGGGGCATCCTCATACTTCAAGCTGAAAGAGGCTATCAGGGATCTTCTGGGATTTGAATATTTTTTGCCCACGCACCAGGGCCGGGCAGCCGAGAACGTGCTGTTTTCCGTACTCGTGAAGGAAGGTGATGTAATTCCAGGGAATGCCCATTTCGATACTACCAAGGGACATATTGAATTCAGGAAAGCTACAGCCGTTGATTGTACCATTAATGATGCCTTTGAAACCACCCTGGACCACCCCTTCAAAGGAAACGTCGATCTCCAAAAGCTGAAAACGGTGTTGAAAGATACACCCAAAGATAAGATCCCGTTTATTATTCTTACCATAACCTGTAATTCTTCCGGTGGCCAGCCGGTATCCATGGAGAATATCAAGGCTGTCAGCAAGCTGGCTAAAGATCATAATATCCCGTTGTTGTTTGATTCTGCCAGGTTTGCCGAGAATGCATATTTCATCAAGATTCGTGAAGAAGGTTATGAGGATAAAAGCATCCGTGAGATAGTAAAGGAGATATTTGTCCATGCCGACGCCATGACCATGAGCAGCAAGAAAGATGCTATAGTAAATATGGGGGGATTTATCGGATTCAGAAGTGAAGAACTGCTCAAAAAGGCATCTGTTTATAATATCCTGTTCGAAGGATATATTACATACGGGGGCATGTCAGGCAGGGATATGAATGCACTTGCCCAGGGGCTGTATGAAGGTACCGAGTTTGCATACCTGGAAAGCCGTATCGGGCAGGTGACATACCTGGGCCAGCTGCTGCTGGAATATGGCATCCCGGTGCAATTTCCTTTTGGCGGACATGCGATATTTGTGGATGCTATGCGCTTTTTGCCCCAGGTCCCGAAGGAACAATATATTGCTCAGACACTTGCTGTGGAACTGTATATTGAAGCTGGTGTAAGGGGTGTTGAGATAGGTACCTTACTTGCCGACCGTGACCCCATCACCCGCGAAAACCGCTTCCCAAAAATGGAATTATTGCGCCTGGCCATTCCACGCCGCACTTATACAAATAATCACATAGCATATGTGGCCGCTGCCCTGAAAAATGTGTACGACAGACGTGATAAGATCACCGAAGGACTGCGTATAGTGAATGAAGCACCTATCATGAGGCATTTTACGGTGGAGCTGGAGAAAGCGGAATAGATTAGTCGATTGTCGATTTTCGGTTGTCGATTTTTGATAGGATTTAAGATTGCGGATGTTGGATATTGGATGTATTGAAGATGTATGATTGTCCATTTTACCTTTTACATTTGTCTTTTTTTTAACACGAAGGACCCCAAGGGTTTCACAAAGGACCCAAAGAGATATTCTTAGTGGCCTTTGTGTGGTACTTCACGTCCTTTGTGTGGTACTTCGCGTCCTTTGTGTGGTACTTCGCGTCCTTTGTGTTTAAACAAAATCGTAAATCTCCTATCGAAA
>DAOVZP010000309.1 GCA_030635045.1 Bacteroidota bacterium
CGCCTACCACATACCACATACCACATACCCCATACCACATACCACATACCCCATACCACACACCACACACACCATACCCCATACCTCCCACCTTGTCTTTCTCCCGAAAATTACCTAATTTTGCCGTCCGAAAATTGAAACAATATGACACAGGTAATGACAGAAAAAATGACTGATTATAAGATCAAGGATATAAATCTTGCCGATTATGGCAGAAAAGAGATAGAGATCGCGGAAAAGGAAATGCCGGGGCTGATGGCGTTAAGGGAGAGATATCAGGATATCAAGCCACTTAAGGGGGCGAGGATCACCGGATCACTTCACATGACCATACAAACTGCTGTATTGATAGAAACCCTGCTGGCACTTGGCGCCGATGTCAGGTGGGCAAGCTGCAATATTTTCTCTACACAGGACCATGCCGCGGCGGCTGTGGTACGTGATTCAAAGGTTCCTATTTTCGCCTGGAAAGGTGAAACCCTCGAAGAATATTGGTGGTGTACCGGGCAGGCTCTTGCTTTCCCTGATGGAAAGGGACCTAATCTTATCGTCGACGACGGAGGAGATGCCACACTTCTTGTACACATGGGTTTTGAAGCAGAAAATGATGCTTCCACACTGGATAAAACCGCCGGCAATCATGAGGAGCAGGTGATCCTGGATACCCTCAGGGGCATCCTTAAAGAAGACAATACCCGCTGGCATCGCACTGTTGAAGAGCTCAAAGGGGTTTCGGAAGAAACAACCACCGGGGTGCACAGGCTCTACCAGCGAATGGAAAAAGGCAGCCTTCTGATCCCGGTCATCAATGTAAATGACTCTGTAACAAAATCGAAGTTCGACAACCTCTACGGTTGCCGCGAATCCCTTGCCGATGGCATCAAGCGTGCCACTGATGTGATGATCGCCGGCAAAGTGGTGGTCGTGCTCGGATACGGGGATGTCGGAAAGGGTAGCGCCAAGTCGATGCGCTCATATGGTGCCAGGGTGATCGTAACCGAGATCGACCCCATATGTGCACTTCAGGCAGCTATGGAAGGCTTTGAGGTGACAACGATCCAGGAGGCACTGGAAGAGGGGAATATATTTGTTACCACTACCGGGAACAAAGATGTGCTCACGCTGGAGCATATGTCACAGATGAATGATGAGGCCATCGTTTGCAACATAGGCCATTTCGATAATGAGATACAGGTTGATAATCTCAATGAAGCAGAAGGCGTTGAGAGGATCAACATCAAGCCACAGGTCGACAAGTATATCTTCCCCGACGGACACAGCATTTACCTGCTTGCCGAAGGAAGGCTTGTAAACCTCGGATGTGCCACCGGCCATGCCAGCTTTGTAATGAGTAATTCATTCACCAACCAGACCCTTGCACAGCTCGACCTCTGGAAAAATGATTATGCGGTTGATGTATACAGGCTTCCCAAGTACCTCGATGAAGAAGTTGCCCGGCTGCACCTCGAACATATCGGAGTAAAACTTACCGAACTCACTGATGAGCAGGCCGAATACCTGGGCATTCCAAAGGAAGGGCCGTACAAACCGGAACATTACAGATACTAGATACTGGATACTGGATACTAGATACTGGATGCTGGATAACTCCGAACTCTCTACCTGCAGAACTCCGGGATTTGCTCCGGAGGCCACCCGAGTGACATTGCAATTCTCATATCTTCACAGGCTGCATTATATCTCTTGATCTGCAATTGAACCATCCCTCGCCAATAATAAGCTTTGGCAGATGTACCATCCAGATCTATGGCCCTGGAAAGCACCTCCCGGGCAGGATCATAATTCTTTACATTGGCATACATCAGGCCCTGGTTGATCCAGGCATCGACATACAAAGGATCATTTACAGTTGCTTGCACAAAATCCGATAATGCCATGTCAAACTGCCCGATTGAGGCCCTCAGCAGTCCCCTGCTATTATATGCTTCGGCATCATTAGCACCCAGCAATATAGCCTGGTTGAAATCCTGCAAAGCCAGTGTGGTGCTCTCCAATTTAAAATAAGCCAGTCCCCTGTTGAGATAAGCATCGGCAGCATTGGGTTCGGCCTTAACTGCCATGGAATAGTCAGCAATGGCTCTGTTATAGTCCCCTTTCTCCTGCCACGCATTGCCACGGTTTATATATGCTACCGATGCTTCCGGATGCTTGCTGATCACATCATTCCACAATGTGAAACTATCCTGCCAGATCCCGGCTCTTGAAAAAGTTATAATGCTGAAAAATACCACCATAAGTATCGTAAGCAGCGGAGTAATCCATTGATATTTTTTATGATACCCCACAAAGAAAAGAAGGAGCGCGGCAAAAGCATAATACACCCCTATGGAAGGAAGATAGACATACCTTTCCTTTACAACCACCGCTCCAATAGGAATAATCTCTAGTACCACTGCAATAGCAACCAGAGAAAACAGCAAACCGGCCATGACCTGCCTGCGGATCTCACCCTTTAAACGAAACAACAGAAAGACAAGCATCAGGGGAATCAGTGGAGCGAAGTAAAACTGTAAAGGCAGGGCACCCTGCGGATATGGGTGGAAAGCCGACAGGTTCAATGGAATAAACAGTTTGGCAAAATAGTATGATAAGGCATAAAAGATCATGCTCGTTCTTTCAAGCCATGTAAACCGCTCCGACATATCAATGATATGGCCGGCTTCTTCCCTGGCAAAAATAATCAGGAGGCCTATGGCCAGAGATAGCAGGAAGAAGGGGACTTTTTCCAGGATAAGCCTGACAGAGATCCTTCTCCTGAAATACAGATCAGCCAAAAAGATCACTATGGGAAAGGTAACAGCTGCCGGTTTCGACAGTAGCGAAAGCATAAAAAACAGCAATGTAAAAAGCAGGTTTTTCGTTTGCTTCCGGCGAACATAGTCGATATAGGTAATAAGCCCGGCTAAATAAAAAGTGGTGTACAATAAATTGCTCATTGCCGATATCCACGCCACTGATTCTGTCTGCATCGGATTCAAAGCAAAGAGAGCCGCAGTAATGAGTGCAAGGGAATCACGCCTGCTAAAGTTCCTGACAAGTAAAAACACCAGTATGACATTCAGGAGGTGTAACAAAAGAGAGACTGAATGAAACGCCCGGGCGTCGGCCCCGAAAATGCTGTAAACGACACCATAAACCTGGGTGGTCAC
>DAOVZP010000107.1 GCA_030635045.1 Bacteroidota bacterium
AAAAGAATCAAACTGATACCTGATAATTCTAAATCCGGTTTCCAGGATGGCCACAGAGGCGCGGGGGCACAAAGTTACACAGCTTTAAAGTATCAAGTATCAAGTATCGAGTATCGAGTATCGAAAATCCACCCAACCCCCAACCCCCAACACCTCTTCGCTATGAAAAAACTACTCCCCTTAACCATCCTCCTGGCGCTGATCTGCTTCACAGATGCAAACGCCCAGTCATGCCTGGAATACGGCTTCACTTTTTCAAACCAGGCGCATATTGACAACTTTCAGACTATTCATCCCGGATGTACGGAGATTGAAGGCAATGTGGCGATCTCCGGGGAAGATATTACCAACCTGAATGGCCTGAGCGTACTCACTCATTGTGGCGGACATCTGAGTATTTATGATAATCCGTTATTGACATCATTAGATGGGTTGGATAACCTGGTTTCGGTTGAGAGTGGCCTCATAATAAATAAAAATCCTATCCTGGAAGATCTTCATGAATTTGAAAACATTACATCAATAAGTGGAGGTCTTGTGATCAGGAGTTTACCATTAATTACCAGCCTGCAAGGCCTCCATAATATTACATCAATAGGTGGTGGCCTTGAGATCAGGAGCAATGAGGCCCTCACCGATATTACGGCATTGGTTAATCTGACTAATATCCCCGGAAGTTTGGATATTTATGATAACGACGCCCTGCTTAGTTTAGAAGGCCTTGATAACATAGTCTCTGTAGAAGAGATGTTTTCAATAGGAGGGAATGATGCCCTGGAAAACTTGTTAAACCTGGGGAGTATTACGTCTGTTGGGAGAACGCTGATGATAAATGGCAATACTTCCCTCTCCGGTTTTGAAGGCCTGGAGGGAATTAAATCAGTGGGGGAAAACCTGCAAATTGGAGGTTATTTTTATGGAAATAATCCTGTTCTGACAGACCTTACAGGCCTGGAAGGCTTGAATTACATTGGAGGGATCATGTCGGTTAGCGGTAATGTTGCAATGGTGAGTTTTGCAGGGCTTGAAAACCTTGATTCAATTGGTGGAAGCCTCTGGATAGGGAAGAACATACAGTTGGAAAACTTGTCGGCATTATCAAACCTGAAATCCATTGGAGGCGGAATTTCCATTGATTCAAACCTTTTGCTCACAAGCCTGTCGGGACTGGCTAATATTGCTTCTTCTTCAATTAATTACCTTTCTATTTACTACAATCCCTTGCTTTTGGAATGCGAGGTGCAAAGCATATGCGATTACCTCGCCGGTACACCCGAATATGTTTACATTATAAATAATGCCATCGGTTGCAATAATCAGGAGGAAGTGGAAGAAGCATGCGAATCGGCCGGGACTCCCGACCTGAGCATAGCCGGATCGATATCAATATTCCCTAACCCCGCACAATCCATTATCACAATCTCCATCCCGCCGGGAACTGAAATTGATGAGATAGTCATCTACAACAGGCTCGGGCAAAAAGTCATGTATCAAGACAAAGCCGGTAACACAGTGGATGTTGCAAGCCTATTGCCGGGTATGTATGTGGTGGAAATGATAGTGAACGGGATAGTGGTCAGGGAGAAGCTGGTAAAACTCTAAATCCTAATGACCCCCCGTCCCCTGCACCCTGCACCCGGTACCCGATACCCTGATTCCAATTATTTCCTATCTTTGCTAAACACCAACCCATCCACCCATGTCATTGATCAACAAAACAGGCATCCGGGCGCTGTCGAAATCACTGGATATGAAGATCAGCGCCGATTCTTTTGAGGCTGCAGAGGCACGCTTAAAAGCAATACTGGAACATGCAGCAAAAAAAGCGCAGGCAAAAAGAAGAAAGACCATCCTTAAACGGGATTTCATCCACGAAATAGACCTTTTCGATCTGGATTAGCACAGGGGTCATTCTCCCGGGTCCCCGGGTCCGGGATGACGATCGTTTTAAATTAATGTGTCAGGTCAGCATTCATTTTGTAAATTTGCCCCCTAAACCAATCGCCAAATGAAAAGTACTCGTATAGCATCCGTCATAAGCATTGTAATTATTGCAGGTTTAATTCTTGCTTCCTGTGGTTCGGCAGAAGAAAAGCTTGTTGGTACATGGTTCACCGAAAGCGTTACTGCCACTGTTGATTCAAGCAAGGCCAACCTCACAAGTATCGATAATGCAATTGCCTCTACAAAAACAACAAAATTCATCCTTAACGAGGACCATAGCATGGCACTTTCTATCGATGGCTATACCACGGATGCTTTCTGGACCTACGATGATGAAAATGGTACCGTAAGCTTCAGGCTTGAAGACAATGACATTGGTGAGGAAATAAATCTCGGAAAAGTTGATGGCAGCAAGATCGTTTATAACAGCAGCGTGAAACATGGCATCATCACCGCCGTGTATGTGAAGGAATAGTCATTGGCTACAATAAATGGCTACATGGTTAAATGGCTAAATGGCTAAATGGTTCCTTCATCTAACACCCAACACCCAACACCCAACACTCAATTTCCGAAGGAAATTGTATGAAAGATAGCTTCCATCTGCCTGATGAAATTCCTTTTCAGGTCGCCGGGATTATACACATATCCATCCACGGTGATCACTCTTTCCAGCTTGGGATCCACAAAGGTATAGCTGATGAAGGGCCCGCCCATGAAGTCGTTCTGTACCATCCATATTCCCCGGGTTTCAACGGCAAAGCCTGTTACAAAGTCATCCGTACGCTTAAAAACCGGGTCGATAAAACCTCTTGACAGTATCATGTAGGAACCGGCACTGGGGCCCGGGATGAACTTCGAGGTCAGGGAATCACGGAGTGTGAGAATCATTTCTTCGTTAAAGGCACTGGTATCAGTATAAGGCTTTTCGTGTATGATGATCCCCAGCTCTACATCCTGTTTCACTCTTTGCATATTCTGGCGAAGCCACATGAAATTATTATCCCGCGCGGCAACTACAAAGCCCCCGGGAACCTGCATGCTGAAACCAAACTGCTTCTCCAGTATATTGATGAGCTTTACGCTGCGTGCCATCTCGAATTGCACGTTGGTACGTTCGATTTCCAGTGCACAGAAAGCTTCCAGGAAAGCCGTACTGTGTTCTTCAAAAACTTTTCTGAAAGAGGCTGTATCCGGGGCTGTGATCTTTATCACCCTCTGGGGTTTTGTCCAGTGGTCAGAACGTGTTTCTACCAAAGGTTCTGTAAAACTGCTGTTGATGTCGATGATGAGGATGTTGTGCTGTGCTTTAAAAACCTTGTTGAAATCTTTATTGGCTACATTGAACAGGCGGAACATCGGCTCCGGTTGGGGGAGCCCGGCTAAGGGCTGCTCAAAGACATCTCGTACAATAAAGCCGATCCCGCCTTCCCACTGCGCTTTCGTATTGGTAACTATAAGGATCTCATTGGTCCTTCCGGTCGACCTGTCATACCTGGCTTCTGAATTGCATGAAAAAAGGATCAGTGCCGACATTCCTGCCAGGAACATCCACATCTTCCGGGTTTTATTATAGAACAAGTTCATAATAAATGGTTTTAATGATCAGTATTTATATGATCAGGAGGATTTTACTGCTATCCTGATCTTATCGCCCGGCTTTAAGCGCCTGGCATTGGTAATATTATTCAATTGCTTGATCTGGTTCACTGTTACCCCGTCATACAATTTGGCAATATCCCAAAGAGTATCCCCCGACTTCACCGTATGATAGATGTATTCAGCATTTTTATCCACTTTAATATTCGAAGCCGGTTTGCTGACGATCAGTTTTTGGCCGGGATGAATGGTATTCTTCGAGAGCTTATTCCAGGTTTTTATCTGGGAGACGCTGCAATTATATTTTTGGGCTATCAGTCCCAGGTTCTCACCGTTTCTCACTGTGTGTGTTCCTGTCGGTGTTGTTGATGTGCTTGCCGTAGATCGTGATGGCGCTGCCCGCGGGTTATACCTTGCCGAAGGATAAACCACCAGCCGTTGCCCGGGATAGATAGTGGACCCACGCAGGTTGTTCCAGGCCTTTATCTGGCTGATATACACATGGTATCTTTTGGCGATCAGCCCCAGGTTCTCTCCGCTCCTCACAACATGTATGGTCCGCTCCTGTGCCTTTTTGATCTCGGCAACCAGTTTTTCCTTCTCCGTTCCCTTCCTGGTTTTATAGGCATAAAGCTCCTGTTCGTTATTGATGAAATCCCCGATATATTCTTTCGGGAGCCTGAGAAAGAATACTTCACCATCTTCATATGGGATGACGTCCTTTTTATAGAGAGGATTGAGTAATTCAAGCTGATCCATCGGGACCCCCAGCATCTCATTGACCTGGTCGAAGGAAAGTACATCGTGCACCGTCACGGTATCGATCTCATGGTGAAGAATGCCTGGATGTACAGGATAAATATTGTGTTCGCTTGCATAGCTCATAGTGTAATAAACTGCAATGAATGCGGGCACATATCCCCTGGTCTCCCTGGGGAGAAATGGCCATATGGCCCAGTAGCTTTTTATGCCTCCTGACCTGCGGATGGCCTTGTTCACATTCCCGGCCCCTGAGTTGTATGCCGCCATAACCAGCGACCAGTCGCCGTAAATATCGTAGAGGTCACTAAGATGCTCGCATGCTGCAATGGTAGCCTGGTAAGGATCATAACGTTCGTCGATCAGTGAGGTAACACGCAGCCCGTAAACTTTACCGGTTCCATACATGAATTGCCACAGGCCTTTCGCCCCTGCCCTGGATCCGGCAGTTGGAATCAGGGCAGATTCCACTACGGCAAGGTATTTCATCTCCAGGGGGATGTCGAAACGGTCGAGATGTTCCTCAAACAATGGGAAATATATTTCTGCCAGCCCGAGGATCCTCGAGGTGAGGTCCCTCTTTTTATTGGCATAGAGGTAGATGTAATTCTTTACCTGTCTGTTAAAGGTCAGCTCGATGGTTGTTTGCCGGTTCAGGAAATCTATCCTTGCGGCAAGGACCGAATCAGGATATGACGGTACTTCATTTGCCGAAAAGCCATATTTATTCAGGCTGTCGACATCTGTGATAAAATCCCAATCACCATAATATTTCAGTTGTGCAAGGCTGTCGAGCATGGCCACAACGGGAGAATCTTTCCAGATCACATGCCCAAGCTCATGTGTGTCGGCAACCATTTGATTGTCAGTGATTACGCTCATGCTAATTGCCGGGGTGGCTGAAGAATCTGCCGGTTGCGGATCCTGTCCGTAAGTGCCGGCAGAAATTAAAATACTGATGAGTATAGAGGATATAATGGATGTTCTTTTTTGAGCGATCATATATTGATAACTTTAATCAATGTTTGTTTTGTATGCAAATTTCGTGCAAATTTCAATAAGACTGAATTTTTATGAACGAAATGAAGTGCTCAGCACGAACTAAGCCTTCATAAATAAAACGCCACTGTCACCCGGAGCGAAGTCGAAGTGTGAGCCCATTAATGTAATGGAAAGAGTACAAAAAAATGAACAGGGAACATGGTACCGTGTCAGATACCGGAAGTCCCTGTTCATTATAGATTTCAGGAAATGTTATTTCCTCTTATTCTTTTTTGGCAACGTCCTTGCTGCTTTCCTCATCTTCCTCGTCGGTGTTCAGGCCTTTCTTGAATTCGCGGGTCCCGCGCCCGATCCCTTTCATCAGCTCGGGAATCTTCTTGCCGCCGAAAAGCAATAGCACTACCAGCACGATCAGGATGATCTGCCAGTAACCGGGCATGCCTAATATAATTGATAGGTTTATCATGTCTGTAGCATTTGTTAATGCAAATATACTAAACAATTTACAATCTAAAAGCCCCATTTCACCCCCAACTCAACCCTCAACCCTCAACCCTCAACCCTTTTTAAGTTTTTTTTCTAATTTTGACAACCAATCCCCCATTAAACTATCTAATCTAAAAATACTCTGCTATATGAAAATGATCAAGCTGCTCTTAATTACCGCACTCATCATATTTGCTGCCAATGCCGGGGCACAGGAAGGACAGGATATTCCCATCTGGAAGAAGATGCATTACCTCAGTGAAGAGGAAATGAAACTTCCTCATGATAATGCAAAGGACTTTTACCCGACCGATCCGCCGGATCACCCGGTACGCATGGTGGGAGAGTATG
>DAOVZP010000360.1 GCA_030635045.1 Bacteroidota bacterium
AGCGAAGTGTAGTACGGAGGAATTCATAGAATTACCGTCAAGCATGGTAAATATTCGGCATCACTTCCCCGTAAGGCATCTTTAAGTTCTTATGTGTGAAGTAGAAAAAGTCCGCGTAGTCAATAGCGTCCCCAAGGTTTTTCCAAGGTTTTTCATAAAATTGTTCATCTAGTGAAACTAGCAATTCTTTTACGTTTGAAATTTTCATTTATTCAATTACGAAAAGACAGAGGGGTCTTTTAATGGGTGACCCCAGGGTTTCACTTCTGTTTCATCCCTCACGCCGCCATTCCTTTGATAAACACTTCCACAAACTGTTTCATCTTGCCAAGAATCCGCTCCCCTATTGTCCTCGCTTTGAGCACACTGGGCCTGTCATCCAGACATTTGAAGATGTCTTCGCGGAGCGGTTCCTGCTCGCTGAAGATATATGCATCAATCAAAGCCTGAAACTGCTTAAGGTCCAACTGCTCTTCCCCACACAACTGCCCTAAGGCCAGAACCTTCTGCTCCTGCCAGTATTTTTCAAATTCATCGGGAATAGCATCCGCATCGTCGATTTTAGGCAGATGCTCCTCGATGAACTTCTCGATAAGCTCGCGCTTGCTGCGAAGATCAATTTCTCCGGCCAACATATCCATAATGGCTTTCTTCTGCTGTTGAATATCCTTTTTGTCAGCCTGTTTCAGTTTTGCGAGCAGCTTTAAGATGTAAGCCACATTGATTTCATCACGGTGGATCAGCTCCAGTTCAAAGTCAACATCTTCCAGGATGGAGCTTTTTTCCTTCTGATGATCACTCTTTACCTTATCGTAGAGATCGAGATACTTGCTCTTATAATCCTCGAAACTCTGCCTGTTCATGGGGAGATCGTCCCACCTGAAATCAGCAAAGGAGGTCAGCATATTGCGGATACGCATCAACTCGCGGAATGCCTTGATAAATGCCAGTTCCATCTCTTCACTTTCCAGATCGTCAACGCTTTTCACAGTGGGCGCTATTGTAAGCAGGTCTGCAAAGGCTGTACTGAACTTTCTTATAATGTCTTCATAAGGCGGTAAAAGAATAACCTCTTTGGCTTCTTTGTTGGAAAACAGGGTAATAGCTTCATCGGTTGCCTGTTTCAGATTGCGAAAACAAAGAATATTCCCATGGGATTTCTGCTCATTCAAGACGCGGTTGGTGCGCGAAAAAGCCTGGATCAAGCCGTGATGGCGGAGTTTTTTATCCACATACATGGTGTTGACCTTCCTGGCATCAAAACCGGTGAGGAACATATTGACCACCAGCAGGATGTCGAGCCGTTCTTTGTCAGGGAAGCCTTCTTTTTCGCGCTCTTTAAGACGCTTGCTGATGTCCTTAAAGTAATTCTCATACTGCTGGCTGTCTCTGGTGGAAAAACCTGTGCTGTACATGGCATTATACTCGGCAATAAATTCATCCAGTTTGTCACGGCTGTGGCTGGTCGAGTAAGCAGCCTGAGGTTCTGCCGCCATAAGATACTCACCGGGAAGCAACCCGTTGGCATCCTGATCCTCTTCATTGGCACTGTAACTAAAAATGGTGGCGATACGCAGATCGCTTTCCCCAGCCTTCTTCTTTTCTTGAAACAGTTCGTAATATTGAATCAGGGTTTCGATACTACTCACGGCAAAGATGGCCGAATATTCCCGGTTATGGGTCTTCTGGTTGTGATGGCGAATGATATAATCCACGATTTTTTCCAGGCGGTCCGGTGAATCGATCACCTCTCTGGTATCAATATCTTCCACATCGATATCGATAAACAGGCCCTTCTTCTTATAGCGTCCTAAATATTCCACGGAAAAGCGCAGTACATTCTGGTCGCGAATGGCATCAGTGATCACATACTGGTGCAGGCATTCCCCAAAAAGATCTTTGGTGGTGCGCTTGCCCAGCACGTTCTTCAGGGCGTTGTCAACAAAGATGGGGGTCCCTGTAAAACCGAAAAGCTGGCTGTTCTGGAAAAACTCAGTGATTTTCTTATGGGTATCTCCAAACTGACTGCGATGACACTCATCAAAGATAAACACCAGCCGTTTCTCACTCAGGGCATTCATACTGAACTTGTAGCGGTCATATGAAATGGCATTGTTCAGCTTTTGAATAGTGGTGACAATCAGCTTGGTATCGTCGGCAAACTGCCGGACCAGGGATTTGGTATTGCTGGTCACATCAACGCTGTCTTTTTTGAAGCTGTTGAATTCCTTCATGGTCTGGTAGTCCAGATCTTTGCGGTCTACCACGAAAACCACCTTATGCACCTCGGGCAGGTCCATGATGATCTGACTGGCCTTGAAGGAAGTAAGTGTCTTTCCCGATCCGGTGGAGTGCCAGATATAGCCGTTGCTGCGGCTGTTGTGTACCTGTTCGATAATGGCCTCGGTCGCATAATACTGATACGGGCGAAGCACCATCAGAATCTTATGGGTTTCGTTCAAGACAATATAATGGGCAATCATCTTGCCCAGGTGATCGGGATTCAGGAAAGCGGTAGTAAACGTATCCAGGTCGTTGATGTTCCGGTTGGTTACATCGGCCCAGGAAAAGGTCTGTTTAAAGGATTGCCGCCTATTGTTGGCGTAGTACTTGGTATTAACCCCATTACTGATCACAAAGATCTGCACATACTGAAAGAGACCGGTGTTCACCCAGAAGGAATGGCGCTGGTAGCGGTTGATCTGATTGAATGCTTCTTTGAGTTCCAGCCCCCTCCGTTTGAGTTCGATCTGCACCAAGGGCAGGCCATTGATCAGCAGGGTGACGTCGTAGCGGTTTTTGTACACCCCGGCCACG
>DAOVZP010000044.1 GCA_030635045.1 Bacteroidota bacterium
ACAGAGGCTGCAAAATACCAGCGTCACCAGGTATTACACTGTAATTGATCAGGCCTGAACTATATTAAAAGAGGTCTCAAAAGGTCTTTCCAAGGTCATTTCGAGCGTTAGCGAGAACTAAGCGAAGTGCTCTCATGAGCGAAGGGAGTAAATCTATACTATTAATCTTCAGTAAAATAGATTTCTCCCTCTGGTCGAAATGACTTAAATATTGGACTTTTGAGACAGCCTCTTTTTTTGTATCAGAGCTATGATTAAGTTTATCCACATTGTGAGTAACCACAACTGGAGCAGGTCAGGCATCCTTCCTTATACATCAGAGTACCTTCTCTGCTGCATTCAGGACAGGGCATTTCTTTGGCAACCGTGCCATCAAGAATATATTTTTTCAGTGCCCTGACAACTCCATTTTTCCAGGTGTTGATCGACTGGCTGTCGAGAATCAGGTTATCCACCAGTTCAACAACAAAATGCAAGGGCATTCCATGACGCAATATACCGGAGATCAGTTTTGCATAGTTCCAGAATTCCTTGTTAAACTGCCTCGATAGCCCTTCCATTGTGATCTTGTAACCATCCTTATCTTCAAAATGGAAATCATATTGTGCAGGTTCATTCTTGTCTTTTCTCTTGTTCTTGATCACCTGGCCCGTTTCAACCCATTTGGGAAGGAAGAAACCTTCTGCCTTACCGGTAAAGATCTCATAGGGCCGTCCGTTAAGGATCCCGACAACAGCAACCCATTCTTCCTTGTTGTTCATGAAGCGTACTACATCGGCTTTAAGCATTTTTGGCCTGGTGGGAGCATTTGTTTCACCGAAAGGATTTTCCTGTTTGGGTTGTTTCTTTTTATCATCACTTACCAGTACACCGGCGCGTGAATTTTCACGATAGATGGTCATTCCCTTGCAGCCACTTTCCCAGGCAGTCTTATAGATCTCGCTGATAAGTTCCTTATTCACATCCTCAGGTACATTCACAGTAACACTGATAGAATGGTCGACCCATTTCTGAACTGATCCCTGCATCTTAACTTTGCTTAACCAGTCGATGTCATTGGAAGTTGCTTTGTTATATGGAGATTGCCTGACCAGCTTACCAAGCTCTTCATTATCAAGTGATTTAACTTCTTCAGGATTGATTCCTTCATTGTTCAGCCATGTCTCAAACTTGGGATGTAATACATTATATTCTTCCCATGCGTCGCCGACATCATCGGTAAAGGAAATCTTTACATTCTTATCATTGGGATTAACTTTTCTCCTTCTTGTGTATCTTACCAGGAATACCGGCTCAATGCCGGAGCTGGTCTGTGTGCAAATGCTCACACTGCCGGTTGGGGCAATGGTAAGCATTGCAATATTCCTGCGTCCGTACTTAGCCATATTTTCATAAACGCGTGGGGTGCTTTCCCTGATCCTGTTGATAAAGGGGTTGTCCTTTTCCCTTGCAAGATCAAAGATGGGGAACGGTCCACGCTCCCGGGCAAGGTCAACTGATGACCGGTAAACTTCTATTGCGAGCAATTTATGTACTTCAGTAGAAAAATCGATGGCAGCATCCGACCCATACCTGGATCCCAGGGCGGCCAGCATATCCCCTTCTGCGGTGATGCCAATACCTGTTCTTCTTCCTTCC
The DNA here is from genome assembly GCA_030635045.1 of Bacteroidota bacterium. Taxonomy (GTDB): domain Bacteria; phylum Bacteroidota; class Bacteroidia; order Bacteroidales; family B18-G4; genus B18-G4. The sequence goes on from DAOVZP010000044.1 coordinate 1,639, forward strand.
AGTGTTTTCTTACGGATATTATCCCACATGTTTCGCTCTACCTGTTTGATCTCAAACGACTCCGGATCACCATCGATCTTGGCAATAATGGCTTCGATCTTTTCAGCTTCAAGGTCGATGATATCATCCATTATCCTCAATGCCTTGCGTGCATGCTCTGTAAATTTATCGGAATTAAAAATTGCTTGTTCGGTAAAAGGGGCATCCACATAGCTGTACAGGTTGAGTGCCAGAAGGCGGCAGCTGTCGTACGGGCAGAGGGGAATCTCCCCGCATGGATTTGTCGAAACAGTTTTAAAGCCAAGATCTGCATAGCAATCGGGTATGGCTTCATTTGAAATTGTATCCCAGAACAACACACCCGGCTCAGCTGATGCCCAGGCATTGTGTGTGATCTTCTCCCAGAGTTTGCCGGCATCGATATCCTGCACAAATTTTGGGTTTGGCGAATCGATGGGGTATTGTTGACGATAGGGTTTATTTTCTATTACTGATCGCATGAACTCATCATCGATCTTAACAGAAATATTCGCTCCTGTTACCTTCCCTGCTTCAAGTTTTGCATCGATAAAATTTTCTACATCGGGATGCTTAACGGAGATAGTTAACATAAGGGCTCCCCGGCGTCCGTCCTGGGCAACCTCTCTTGTCGAATTAGAATATCTTTCCATGAACGGAACGATCCCCGTTGATGTAAGGGCAGAGTTTTTGACCGGGCTTCCGGTTGGCCTGATATGTGAAAGATCATGCCCGACACCACCCCGGCGTTTCATCAGCTGAACCTGTTCCTGATCAACCTTGAGGATACCCCCATATGAATCCGAGTTTCCATCATTCCCTATTACAAAACAATTAGAGAGGGATGATACCTGCATATTGTTACCAATACCGGCCATGGGGCTGCCCTGGGGAACAATATATTTAAAATCCCTGATCAACTCATAAACCTCTTCAGCCGACATGGGGTTTGTGTACTTCTGCTCTATCCTGGCAATTTCATTGGCAATACGCCTGTGCATATCATCAGGCGTAAGCTCATAAATATTTCCGTCACTGTCCTTCAGTGCATACTTATTCATCCAAACATTGGCAGCCAGAGTATCTCCCTTAAAATATTCTGTGGCTTTTACCATTACTTCTTCGTGGGAATACTTCTTCAATGATTTGGTTTCGGTTTCTGGTTTTGATTCCTGTTCCGGTTCTTTAGTTGTTACACCGGATACCTCGTCATTTTCCTGTGTGGGTTCCAGTTTAGTTCTTTCCTCGAGTACCTCCTCATAAAAATTTTCCTTCTCCTGCTCTGTTTCCTTGCCTACATTGACAAAAAGATCATTTTTCAGCTCCATAAATTAATTTTTGAAAATTTTCAAAACTCCATCCTCCTATTTTTCAACGGCTTAAAAATTAATAAAGGCATGTGGATTTTCCTCACTAATATACGTTATAAAACTTGGGTCAGATTAACTATTTATTAACACAAAGCCGTTGAAAAATCATAAACAGTTGAGAACTCAGGCCCTAGGGTCAGGATTTTTTTTTATTAACAAATGTTTAATAATTTTTTAACCCTAACTTAATCTTTGGCAAGCCAATAACAAAAGTGTTAAAGCCTGATTTACAAGACATCAGCCATTTTTTGTTGTTTCTAAAATAACAACTCAATGAGCCTCCAGCCAGTTGTTGCCTGTATTCATATCTATCACTACCGGGACGGACATTGGAATGGCTGAACACATTTTTTCCTCAACCATTTTCCTCAACAGGTCCAGCTCATTTTTATGTGCATCAAAAACAAGTTCATCATGCACCTGCAGGAGCATTTTTGAGTTCATTCCTTCCCGGCGGATCGATTCATGAATATTGATCATGGCGATCTTGATCATATCTGCAGAAGATCCCTGTACAGGTGCATTTATTGCATTCCGTTCTGCATATCCCCGAACTGTGGCATTGGACGAATTAATATCACGCAAGTACCTTCTCCGGCCCATCATGGTTTCAACATAGCCATGTTTCCTTGCAAAATCTATCGTATGATCCATATACGACTTAACCCCCGGATATTTAGCAAAATACTGAGCGATAATATCTGCAGCTTCCTTTCTGGGGATGTTGAGCCTTTCCGAAAGGCCGAAAGCTGAGATGCCATAAACAATGCCAAAATTCACGGTCTTGGCACTTCTGCGCATGTCAGTAGTAACTGAATCAGGCGAAACCCCGAATATTCTTGCAGCAGTTGCAGTATGCACATCCTGTCCACTTACAAAAGTTTCGATCAGGTTTGCATCTTCACTGAGTTCGGCAATGATTCGCAGTTCTATCTGTGAATAGTCAGCAGCAAGCAGGGTATAATCATTGTTTCTCGGAACAAATGCTTTTCTGATCTCCCTGCCTTTCGGTGTGCGAATAGGAATATTTTGAAGATTTGGATTGTTTGAACTCAGCCGTCCTGTGGCAGCAACTGCCTGATTATACGAAGTATGTATCCGGCGATCGCGCTGATTGATCAGCTTGGGCAAGGCATCCACATATGTTGATTTCAGCTTGGCCAGTGAGCGATAGTCAAGGATCTTATTAATGATGGGATGCTTTTCGGCCAGCCTGAGCAAGACATCCTCACCGGTAGAATACTGCCTGGTTTTTGTCAACTTTGGCTTGTCAGTAACCTTTAGCTTTTCGAAAAGGACTTCTCCCAGTTGCTTTGGGGAAGCAATATTGAACTCCACTCCGGCAAGTTCTTTTATTTCAGCATCCAGCCTGCTAATACCCTCCTGCAACTCAGAAGAAAACTCTTTCAGGGCTGTAGTTTCCAGCTTTATGCCTTCTGCTTCCATGGATACAAGCACCGGTACGAGGGGCATTTCAATCCTGGTAAACAGATCCATCGTGCCCGACTCTTTCAGCATAGGCTCAAATACTTCTTTCAATTGCAAGGTAACATCAGCGTCTTCGCAGGCATAATCCTTCAGCAAGGCCGGCACTACCGTGCGCAAACTTCGCTGGTTCTTACCTTTCTTCCCGATCAGGCTTTCTATGGGAACAGGCCTGTACCGGAGGTATGTTTCGGCCAAAAAGTCCATATTGTGGCGAAGATCGGGCTCAATAAGATAATGAGCGATCATGGTATCGAACAGCTTACCCCTGACCTCAACGTCATACCACTTCAGCACCGACATATCGAACTTCAGGTTCTGGCCTGTTTTTCCTATCCGGTCATTTTCAAATAATGCCTTGAATTCCGAAAGCAGCTCAAGTGCTTCCTGATAGTTTTCGGGTACGGGTACAAACCATGCTTCACCCTTTTTTATCGAAAATGACATCCCTACGAGTTCGGTATCATTGGCATTCAGGCCGGTAGTCTCTGTGTCAAAGCAGAATGACCCTGCCTCCGTCAGTTTTTGGATCAGCTTAAGGCGGCTGTTTCTGTTTTCAACAAGGATATAGTTATGATCTGCCTCATTAATATCAAGCAGATTTTCCTGAGGCACCTCCACGCCTGCACTGCTAAAAAGGTCACCGTTATCAGATCTTTCCTCAGAGTATATTTCTTCAGTGCTTTCTTCGGTTGCAGGCTTAAAAATTCTTTGTGCAAATGCTCTGAACTCAAGTTCGGCAAATAGCTCTACCAGGGCTTCTTTATCCGGGTTCCCGTATAGCAGTGCATCGATATCAAGTTCGATAGGAACATCAAGTATGATGGTAGCCAGCTGTTTAGACATTATGGCCTGGTCAGAGAAATTCTCCACATTTTCCTTGAGTTTGCCTTTAAGCTTCTCAGTATTCAAAAGCAGGTTCTCTACGCTTCCAAACTCGGCGATCAGCTTTGAGGCTGTTTTCTCACCAACACCCGGCACCCCGGGGATATTATCAGAAGCATCTCCCCATAAGCCCAGGATGTCGATAAGCTGTTCCGGCTCCTGTATCTTATACTTTAAACATATCTCATCAACCCCGAGTATTTCAGGCTTGTTCCCCTTCCTGGCCGGTTTATACATTAATATATTTTCCGATACCAGCTGTCCAAAATCTTTATCGGGGGTCATCATGAATACCTCAAAGCCATTTTTCTCAGCTTTCTTCGCAAGGGTTCCGATCACATCATCTGCTTCGTATCTGTCAACCATCAGAACAGGGATATTAAATGCTTCAATGAGCTCTATGATATATGGTATGGCAAGGGCAATATCTTCCGGCATTTTATCCCTGTTTGCCTTGTATTCTGCATACTCCTCCACCCTTACAGTAGGGGCCTGGGTATCAAAAGCAACTCCAATATGGCTGGGCTTCTCATTCCTGATAACATCTAAAAGTGTATTTGCAAAACCAAGGATGGCAGAGGTGTTGAGCCCTTTAGAATTTATCCTGGGGTTTTTATTCAGTGCAAAATACGCCCTATATATCAAGGCCATGGCGTCCAGCAAGAATAATTTCTTTTTATCCGGCATACAATTACATTTTGCACAAAAGTAATATTTTATCAAGCGATTACGACCTGCGAAGTCCATTCATTCAAAGGTTGTAGCTTGAAACTATTGTTTTTTATGAACAGCCTTCACTTGATAAGTTGTTTTAGTTTATTGTAATAATTGTCTGAAAATATTGTTGCTTTATATAATAAATTGTCTGCCCATGCCAAGAAAGAAAAAGCAAAAAAAAATATTTGTGTTGGACACCTCGGTGATCCTTTACAATCACAATGCCATTTACAGCTTTGAAGACAATGATGTTGCCATCCCGATCACGGTACTGGAGGAACTCGATCATTTTAAGAAAGGCAATGAGACAAAGAACTTCGAGACCCGTGAGTTCATACGTATCATGGACAGGTTGTCAACAAATAATTCGCTTCAGAACTGGATCCCCGTCGACCGGCCCAAGCATGGCCATTTCAAGGTGATAATGCAGGAAAGAGCCAACGCCCTTGATGCCACAAAGGTCTTTGGTGAGGATACTGCCGACCATCGCATCCTGAATGCCACCCTGAGCATGTGCGAAGAACACCCGGAGAAAAAAGTTATACTGGTTTCCAAGGATATCAACCTCCGCCTGAAAGCAAAATCGCTCAATATCCCGGCAGAGGACTTTGAAACAGGCAAGATAAAGGATCTGGAGTCGCTATATACAGGCAGAACAATTATAGAGGGATTGACAAAAGAAGTGATCGACAACGTTTATGCAAATGGTTTTTGTATGCCGGAAGATATCGGCATCAAAGACCCAATCCCAAACCATTATTTCATCCTTAAGAACAACCGTACCTCAGCGCTCGTATATTACAACCCGATACTTGAAAGAATAGAGCGTATAGAAAAAACCCCTGCTTACAGGATCACCCCCAGGAATGCAGAACAGGTATTTGCCCTTCACGCCATCTCCAATCCGAAAGTAAAGCTGGTGACCATGCAGGGGGTGGCAGGAACAGGAAAAACACTACTTGCACTGGCCGGTGCACTCGACCAGAAAAAGAATTTCAAACAAATCTACCTGGCCAGGCCGATTGTCCCTCTGAGCAACAAAGATATCGGGTATCTGCCAGGAGATATTGCATCAAAGCTGAACCCTTATATGGAACCCCTCTGGGACAACCTCAAGTTCATACAGAACCAGTTCAACGAAAAAGACAGGGAGTTTAAGAAGATCAGCGACGCCCTCGAGCAGGAAAAGCTGGTGATCACACCACTGGCCTATATCAGGGGAAGAAGCATTTCCAATGTTTGTTTTATTGTTGATGAGGCACAAAACCTGACTCCGCATGAGGTAAAGACCATTATTACCCGTGCAGGTGAAAACACGAAGATCATCTTCACCGGTGATATTTACCAGATCGACACCCCTTACCTGGACTCCCAGAGTAACGGACTCTCCTATTTAATTGACAAGATCAAACATCATGAGATCTATGCGCATGTAAGACTGGAGAAAGGTGAACGCTCAGAGCTGGCCAACCTGGCTAATGAGCTTTTATAGGGCTTAGCCCTTTTCGCGATAAACCACATTCAGAACAACAGTACCAACAACCTTAAGGGTGTTTATGTCGATGCTTTCAAGATTGTCGCTCACTGTGTGCCAGTGCTCGAAAAAGCTTCCGTTTGCTGATTCCGGATCCAGATGAATAATGTTGATAGTTGGGATATTGGCGATCTTATTCAAATAATAATGATCATCGGTAATATAGCTTCCTCTTTCCCCCGGGAAGTATTTCTTATAGCCCAGGTCTTCAGCAATGTCCCATACCTTCTTGACCCTTGAGGGAGCATACATCATCGAAAAGCCTTCCATCAGGAAGGTGGCATCCTTTACACCGACCATATCCAATAGAATCCCATACCGGGCCCTGTAATTGGATTTATGCGGGTTGTTGGCCCAATATTGCGAGCCCAGACCCCAGTTATCCTCTCCGGCATAGTTCTGGGCATCCTGGGGCGGGCCATAATCTTCCAGGTCAAAAAAGATTATATCAATTCCGATCGCAGGATTTTCCATGCTGAACTGCCTTGCTGCCTCTATCAGGACACCAACGCCACTGGCACCATCATTTGCGCCGTCTATTGGCATATTGTGCTTGCTTTCATCGGGGTCGTGATCAGCGAATGGCCTTGAATCCCAGTGGGCACTCAGCATGACACGCTTTTTATTTTCAGTATTGAAGGAGGCAATGATGTTCTTTCCCCTGAGTACCTGTCCATCATATGCCCGAGCCCTGAAGGCCTGTACCTGAACAGTATCTGCATATCTAATCATTGTAGTTTTTAGCCAGGCCGCGCAATTCGAATGCGCTTCACTACCCGGTACGCGGGGCCCGAATGAAAGCTGTTTTTCAATATAAGCATAAGCAGAATCAGCATCGAATTCAGGTACAGTTACCTCCGGATCAGCCGGAGTTGTGTTAGACTCCACCGGCTTATTAGTGCTTCCGCAGGAGAAAAGGCTTATGATTAAGATGAAAAGAGTATATGACAAGAAAG
>DAOVZP010000210.1 GCA_030635045.1 Bacteroidota bacterium
CGGAACCGTATTGTGAGAAGGATCTTTGAATCCCTCGGATACAAGGTTACCCGTCTCGACCGTGTAGTCTTTGCAGGTATTACCAAAAAAGACACTCCCAGGGGCAAGTGGCGCCTGCTGGGTGATGCAGAAGTAAATATGTTGAAGCGCCTGCCTAAATAGATCCCGACTTATTAACGGATAGTATCTTTAAATTTTTCAACAGTCTGTTGCAGATTGTTAAAAAAGCGATTTCGCTCTTTTGCTCCTGTACCGCTGATCAAATGAGATTGCTTGATCAGGCCGTTGAAATAGTTCTCCAGATAGCCGGTGAATATTGGATTTGTGGTTATGAGAAGGCTCAATACATTAAATGTCAGGTAGGCATAGGAAACATCGGGTGTCTTCACCAATATGCTGTTATCATTCAGTACGATCTCATTCTCATACATCTTAAAAGTACCTTCTACTCCTACGGGGTCCTGATCGTACAAAAACTTAAACCCCAGTTCGGCCTGTTTTTGGATGTGCCTCAGCCACTTTTCGAGTTTATCACAAAGATTAAGGGCATCGTCCTTAGAGGCAAAATAACCCGCAATCCAGTAATATTCTATCTGCCGTAAGGTAATATAAAAGGTATCCTCATTCCATATCTCTGTGGTTGGAATTGAGTTTGAAGCAACAAGCATCTTTTTTCCTGCTTCATAGATATCTTCATCTGCTTCATCCAACTTAAGCTTTTTACCTTCAAACTCAGGAAAGCGCAAGAGTGTTTTCTGATAAAAGAACATCTTGAATGCCCCGACCTCCGGGAAATGAAAATAATGGAACAGAGGAGGGTCCTTGGCTGCATAGATGATATGTTTCTCTTTGGCTTTCTTGATTCTTTCCAGATCAGAATGGATGATCTCCAGCCATTTCTTTATCGTGATCTTTTCAGCTTCAACAGGGTGGCAATTAAAAACAACATTGTTGGTTTCAACGTTCAGGAAGGTGTCGATGGACAGGCCAAATTTCTCATTTAAAAGGATCAGTTCATCCAGGGTCAGGGGTTTGTCCCCGCGTATTCTCCGGTAGGCACTGTCGTAGCTGATCCCAAGTAATTCAGCTATTTCATGTACAAATGAATAGTTTTCGGGAAGGCGGTGTTTTATTGCCTGAAAAATGGCCGTTTGTATCTCATTGGCCTTTACCACATTGTAAATATATAACAATCAGGAGCGAAAAGCAATTTCGACAATAAAAAATCAGACAAAATAATGGGGTTAGAAATAGAAAGAGGCTGTCTCAAAAGTCAGATATTTAAGTCATTTCGACCGAAGGGAGAAATCTATTCTACGGAGTATTAATAGTATAGATTTACTCGCTTCGCCCATGAGAGCACTTCGCTTAGTTCTCGAATACGCTCGAAATGACCTTTGGAAGACCTTTTGAGACAGCCTCTTCCAATTATTTATCAGGACAACAATAATACATTATTGCTTAATGATTTTTCCTGTAAGGAGCTGGTTGCCATAATTAATGCTGTAAAAATACTGCCCTGCAGGAAGAGGATTCCCATCCTGGTTGTTTCCATCCCAGCTAAAACTATATGTGCCTGATCCGGTCAACTGGATTGTTGTGACCTTTATTAATTTTCCAAATGAATTGTATATCTTGATGGTTGCATAATCAAAAACATTATCTTCAACTATGAACCTGATCTCAGTATCACCTGAAAATGGATTTGGAAATGCATAGGTTTTTTCATCCTCCAACGAAATAACAGGCTCGTCAAATTCAATAGACAAGGGCGGGCCTCCTCCACCTGTATAGGACGTAAATGGGCTAATGACATTATAACAAATGCTGATGTCGATTACTTCATTTTTTATGGCCTCTGCTTCCGGTGATTCCGGGTCATATGTATGGTAAAGAATATAAAGATTATACATTTTCTCCTTAGCCCAAAGCTTTGTCAGGAACTGATATGTTTGTATAGTCGTATCTGCCAGATTCACACTATATTCGTATGATTGAGGCTGGCCAAATGCTTCTCCGCTAAAAGTAACATTCACAGTATCGGCATTCGTGTATCTGCCAACCACGATCAGTTGCTGTCCAAGATAAAGGTTGCCCAATGGATCCGGAAATATCTGTGTTAAAATTGGCGGATCGACCATTATCTCAGTATTCATCAGAACCGGGTTTCGGATCATGTTATAGAATGTTGTTATGATCTCTTCAAGCTCATCATCACCAAGAAACTGGCATAATCCATTGTTTTGGGATGCAATCTGTGAAAGCAAGGATTGGTTCACACTTTCCCCTATCCCAAATGTATGGATGGCCAGGTTCATCACTTCATAATAATTGATCAGTTCCTCTATATGAGCAAGGATACCTTCGGTAGAAGTAATTCCGGTTGTTGGCTGTCCATCAGTAAAAAAGACAATAATATTGGCAAGATTTGTATCAGCAGATGCAAAATCCGGAATGGCAGTTGAAAACGCACCCGAAATGTTTGTAGAGCCTGTGGCACCAATATTATTGATGTAACTCAGGGCCGTTGACTGCGAGGTCGGATCGAAAGCAACATGATCGGGAAACAGGCTTGTAACATCTGATGCAAAATCGACAATATTAAAATAATCGCCCTCATTCAGGTTATTTACTATGTAGGAAGCTGCATCCCTGGCCTGAACAATTTTTTCCCCGCTCATACTTCCTGATCTGTCAATGATCAGGGTAAATACTTTGTCAATAACCTGCGACTGCGGATCCGGCTCAACGATAAAGGTGAAGAACCCATTTCCCAAAGTATCGCAATTAAAATTTGTATCCGTTAAAAATGTACTGTAGCTGAACAATCCCAGTTCGTCCGGACTAAGCTCGTATATGGCAAAGTAATCATGTTCTGCAGGGGCCTCATATAGTTCATATGTAAACCCGGCAGTGCTGTCATTAAAAAATATGGTGGTGGGGGTATGGCTCAGAAGCTCAAAATTGGTTATCGTACGTTGTGATTCCAGCAAGAATTCGATTTGCTGTACATCCAGTATACTGCTTTGAATAAGTAAATAATCATTCGGACAAAGGAATTCAACTTCGAAGAAATTGTAGGGTAATAATTGAACATATGTCAACTCAATGATCAGGATAGAATCATTTGGTATAGAGTCTTCAAGTTCAAAGAAAAGCGGCGTATCACCCAGATAATCCATGAGGTTCGTATTTCCCCCTCCGCCTCCCGGCAAGGTAGTGTCCTGGGGGGAAGGAGTGATAATGGCTGAATACCATGTGCCGTTAAGGTTCCAGCGCAAACCTGTACCGCATGCATCCTCCGGCAATGGATAGCCATATTTGATCATGGAGGTTTCGCCTGTATTGTTAAGAAATGCCTGTGTGGTGACAACGATGGCGATCTGGTCATAAACCATCACATCAATATGTGAAGAAACAAGCTGGAAATAGTCACTGTTGTCGGCGTTTTTAATAGCCACTCCATTTGAATATGTACTCTGGGAAAGAAAGGCACATACAATGAATAAAAGAAAGGAAAGTTTTTTCATGACGTATGGGTTTTAATGAACATAGAAAACATCTTAAGCGAAAAATTTGCAGAGTTGGCGGCGATAGGAGTTGTACAATTCTATAGTAAGAATAGAAAACCCTGCTTTATTCAGGTCGTCTATAAGACAAGAAAAGCCCCGGATAAGTTGCATCGATGTTGGGAATATATGCTAAACCCATCTATAGGTACATTAAATGCAACAAAACAAGTGATTGCTCATTAATTTTGCAAAAAACAATAAATTCTATTTATATGGTATTGATTATCAATTTTGTTAAGCATTGACTTACAACTACCTTTGGTGTATATAGATTTCTTTCCTTTATTTAATACGTCCTCCCCGGCCAGAGCAGGTAGAATCGCTCACTACCTGCCGGTGGAGGAAATTTTTTAAAATCCCTGAATACAAAGAAAAACTATGTAAATAAATTATCCCGCCTGACTGATCTTGCGAAGGAGGTCCTTGTTAAGAAGGCGAATTTTCTTACCTTCTAATTCTATCAGCTTGTCTTCCGTAAAATCATGTATGATCTTGCTTACAGACTCCCTGCTGGTGCCAATGTATTCACCCAGCTCTGACCTTGTCAATGGAATTTCAATTACATCCTCCCCGTAGATATACTCCGAAAAAAATAGTAATGCATCGGCCAGCTTTGCATTGAGCTGCTTTTGAACCTTATTCACAAAGAAGCTGTAATGCTTAACGATATCGGTGCTGAGTAAGCGCATAACCTCCATGGCGAACCTGCCATTGTTCTCGATCAGGTGCCTGTAACCGGAATAATCAATAAAACATGCAGTGGTATCGGCAAGGGCAGTGATGGAATAGGAATGTGTCCTGTTTGCAAAAACATCCGAAACACCGGCAAAAACAGGCCCTTTGTCTATCTTCAGGATC
>DAOVZP010000359.1 GCA_030635045.1 Bacteroidota bacterium
ATCCTTGCCAGGTAATCGCCATTGCTGGAGTAAAAGGTGATCTTATCGTTGGCATTGATACTTTGCCTCAATACTATCGGCACCCAATAGGGGGATTCCTGCAGTATGTCTCCCCTCTGATTGATAAACGCTGAAATGCCGGTGTTAGCTGCACGTGCAATGCTGCGGCGGGTTTCAATGGCCCTTAATCTTGCATAAATAAAGTGTTGCTTATGTCCCGGGGTTCTTCCCCACCATCCATCATTGGTAACGATGAAGATCAGTTCCGCTCCGTTCCTGGCAAACTCGGCAAAGAACTCTCCATAAATAGACTCATAACAGATAACAGCTGATACCCTCAAAGAATCATCCTGGGTGATAAATACTTTTCTTATATCATCAGTCCCGAGGCTGCCGACAGTGCCTCCGAGGTCAATTGCAAAGTTCTCCAGGAAACCAAGGTACCTTGGAAATGGCATGGTTTCCACACCGGGAGTAAGCTTTGACTTGTGATATACATCGAATCCTCCTTTTTCATCAATGAAGAATACAGTATTGTAGGCATCGTAATAAGCATCGGCATCCCTGAACTTGCGTGCAGTATATGTCACTTCCTCACCATCAAAGTATTCCCTGAAGGTTGAAGCTCCGATGATAAGCCCACAATGGGGATATTCAGCCAGAAACCTCGTGATATACAACAGGCTCGGGCTTTCTTTAAAACGATGCTCCCAGATGGGTTCCTGTATGGATGATTCCGGGCAAATAACAAAATCCGTTTCTTCATCAATGACAGTTCTGACAAGGTCAAGATTGCGGTCTATCACCTCACGGGGTGGAAGCGTGTATTGTTCTGTATAAGGATTAATATTGGCCTGAGTCAGGATCACATCCACCGGCCGTTGTTCTTCTTCATACATACGGTACATGCTAAAGGAAATTAGCAGCGGGACGAATAAAAATATGGCTGCAAGCGAGCCCCAGATGATCTTTTCTTTGGTGAGACTCCTGTTCCTCCACCCCATCGTAATAAACTTATAGAAAAGGATATTGAGGATGATGATCCACAGCATACCCCCGAAGGCGCCTGTATATTCATACCATTGCACCCATGCGGGAAAATTCGCAAAAGCATTGCCCAGGTTCAGCCAGGGCCAGCTCATATCCCAGTTCAGGTGCCAGTATTCGAAGCTCATCCAGTAGAAAGGCAGGATGAAATAGCCGTGATTTTTTCCATATACATTTTTCTTGGTATAGGAATAAAGGCTGAATACTACCGCCATGAAAAAGGAATTGGTCACAAGTGCCCCGATGGCCCCTGCCTCAGTTGAGTTCCATATCCAGTATGTGGTTAGCGTATTCCAGACAAAGAAACCGGGATAGGTATATACCAACACCGCGAAGCGATGAAAATCCTGCCTGTTCTTGCTAATGTAATCTTCAATAAAAAGAAACGGAATGAAAGCAATAAGCATCAGCCCTGCAAAGCCATCACGAGGCCAGGCCAGGGTCAAAAGCAAGCCTGATAAAACAGAAAGAAGGAGCAGGTGTTTTTTCTTCATAGAAACAAAGATAATTGAAATCTGAAATCAGAATTCAGATATCAGATTTCAGATTTCGAATATCAATTAGTTATCAAGCCCCTCTACAGTTGAATAATAATCAAGGACTTCCGGATTCGCCAGCGCATCCTTATTCTTGATCTCCTCTCCCATGATGGCTTTCTTCACTGCTATCTCTACTTTCTTGCCATTCAGTGTATACGGGACTCCTTGAGTTTCCAAAATTATTGCGGGAACATGCCTTGGGCTGCAACTACTGCGAATGAGCTTTGATATCTTTACTTTCAGGTCATCATCCAAAGCAAATCCTTTATTCAGTTTTACGAAAAGTATCACACGCTCATCATCTTCCCATTTCTGGCCGATCACCACAGAGTCTTCAATTTCATCCATGTTTTCCACAACATTGTATATCTCGGCTGTGCCAATACGCACACCACCGGGATTAAGTGTAGCATCCGACCTTCCAAACATGGTAACCCCGCCATGCTCACTCAGGAGGATATAGTCTCCATGGCGCCAGATACCGTCATACACATCGAAATAGGCATCGTGATATTTCTTTCCCTCCGGGTCGTTCCAGAAATAAATGGGCATAGAAGGAAAAGCTGTTTTGCATACAAGCTCACCCTGCTTTCCAATTATACTTTGCCCGAAATCATCGAAGCTGTCTACATCCATTCCAAGTCCGCGGCATTGGATCTCACCCATATACACGGGCTGCATCGGGTTCCCAAGCATGAAGCAGGAAACGATATCAGTACCTCCGGCAATAGACGATAATTGCACATCTTCTTTCCAATCCCTGTATACGTATTCGAAACTTTCATTGGATAATGGTGAACCTGTTGACAGGATAGCTTTCAAAGCCGGAAACCCACAAATATCTTTGGGAACAACACCGGCATTCTCCAGGCTGGCAATATATTTTGCACTGGTCCCGAAGATGGATACATCCAGATCTTTCGCCATCTGCAGCAAGGCATCCGGCCCTGGATAGAAGGGATTGCCATCGAAACATACAATGGTGGATCCCACTGCCAGGCTGCTGATGAACCAGTTCCACATCATCCATCCACAGGTTGTGAAATAGAAGATGGTATCTTCTTCATGCAGGTTACTGTGAAGCATCAGCTCTTTAAGATGCTGTATGAGCGTACCCCCGGCAGAATGAACAATGCTCTTTGGCAAACCGGTTGTTCCGGATGAATACATGATATACAGGGGATGATCAAAAGGAAGCTGCTCAAATGTCATCTCTCCTGTTACAGGCTGTGCAAAATCCTCCCATG
>DAOVZP010000179.1 GCA_030635045.1 Bacteroidota bacterium
CATATCGGTGTGTAATTTCCTTTTCAGGGGATGTTTTTAGTCCTTCCAGCAAAGCCGAAGCTCCGGCGAATTGATCATCCGGCAGGTATCCGGGCCCGGCTTCGGCATCCAGGGCAAGCGTCAGGGGTATCTCCTGCATATCATATCGCCGAACAAAAGCTTCCCTGAATTTAGTAAGAAGATTTGAGCCTCCGGGGCGTGATAACTTTACTAAAAGGGGAATCGCTGCCCGGAGATCTTCTCTGACATCGGTCGATAACCGGCAAGCCTGAGATGAAAGTTTCAGGTCTGCCTGGATCAGGAAGTTTTCCTGATAGCGAATTCCGGACCCTTTTATACTCCCCAGGATAGATTCATAGGCTTCTAGCCTATTCAAATTCTTTACAGAATGAAGTTTTAATATTTTATCATTGAATTTCTTGAGCATGAGCAGCTGTCCATTCATGATTCCGGTGGAAGAAAATTGCTGATTCAGCTCATTAAGAAAGAAATCTCCCGTAACATTTGGCTCCAGGCCTGAAACCAAAAACTGATTGTCTATCAATACATGTATATATTCAATGGCTTCGGATAAATCCACTTCTTCATCAGAGATTGATACTGCCAGGTCGTTGATCCCGGCACCTGCCGCCGCCAGGCCGATGACCTTCTCCAAAGCCCCGCTGTGCTCAACACCCTGAAGCCGGTAGCGTCTTATCCCATCCTCATCGGTCAGATATTCTATATACCTGTAGTCCTTTCCTATCCTTGCAAGGCTTGTATTGGGCCGGTACAATAACTTCTCCCTCACTTCCCTGTCTGTGGAAATATGATCGGTGAGGCTGCACAAAAATTGCATATCCGGCCTGATAAACAGTTGATGTGTAGCCCGGGAATTAAGAAGAATATTGCTGCTATTGCCAAAAGTTCCTGAGCATATTCCTGCAAACATACCAAAGGGTGTACAGCGAGACGACATACGGATCAAGTATTTCAGAAGTGAATGTTCTAATCTGGCTGCTTCTTTTTCATTGATCACTTCATTGATCCATTTTTCTGCCAGGCTGAATAAAGCCGGAGATGCAAGAAATAAGGCTTCCCTGATATGATCTTCAGAGTAGTATTTTTTAAGAACCTCTGTTAAGGAAGATGTTTTTGAAAGCTCTTTCAGCACAGCGGCAGATAAAAGCGGAGCCCTCATCACAAAGCTGTCAGCCACCTTATAATTAACATGATCAATCCCTTTATCCATATACTTTTCAGATCAATAAAAGTGATTGTGCCCAGGCGGGCTCCTTCGCAGATATAAATGACATTAGCACCAGGCCAATCCCGGCTATTCCCTCGAGTAATCCGGCATCATTTTCCCACCCGCCATAATCAGGGTGATGCCAGCTTTTATACCCGGCAAGACCATCCTTATGAAAGGCCATATTAAGACAAACATCCAACCAGTGCAGTGCAGCATCTTCATACACCTTTTGTTCGGTTGTTTGAGATAAAGTATTGTAGAAAAGAGCAAGTCCGGATGCTCCATGGCAAATTCCCGCATCAAAAACTCTGTTCTCTGCCGGGTCTCTTCTAAGGCTTGATTTTTTCAGTATATCAAGACCATCCTGCTGGTATGAAGATCCCGGCAATAAACAGCCTGCCTTGAGATATGCCAACCCGATCCCCAGATCACCATAGCACCAGGCCATGCGGCTATCGACCACTTCATCCGTACTTTCCAATGCCCAGGAAGGAAAAGATGAAATATACTCCCCTGAATTCAGTTTCTGCTTCTCCATATATCTGAAGCTGCCCTGTAATAGGCGCTCACAGGTTTCTTTCATGATATCTTCTTTCATGATCATTGAAACGACAATGATAATGGATGCAAACCCGTGGGATAAACTCAGGTTATAGCCGGTTTTATTGTTCTCTGCATCCAGTACCGACAACCATTTCAAACTCCCATCGGGTTCATTTTCAGCTGTCCTTTCTAATTCAGATACAAGTTCAGACAGGTAAGCCCTGTATTTTTCATTCTTTGGCTGCCTCAGGAAATAGAGGGCAGGTCCAAGAGCTCCATGAAGGAAATCATAATGGCCCGATTTGATTTCTGTCATCATAAACTGATACAGATGTTGATCCAGTTCATCAAATATGGAAGCTGCATCCAGATTCATTAATCCTGTAGATGACAGGTGATGAATAAGCCATGCAACCCCACTCAATCCATCTGAATACTTATAAGCAGGAAAACGGCCGGCAGCAGGATTGATTGCTTTCTCAATCAAATCTGCCGCCAACCCATTGAAAGTCTGATCCCCGGTCCAGTCAGCATAATAAGCACAAAAACAAGCCAGGCCTGCCTTACCACCCATCATACCCCCTTCATCAGGAAGACAACTTGCAACTGATCCAGCTATTTCATGGACCTTGTTTTCCACAGGTTTAATATACCTGTCTGGAAGAAAAACCTTCCAACCCATACCTATTAATACCCAAAATCAAAAAATGTCGCACTTTTTTGGCAGGTTTTTTTGTTTTGGAAGGTTTTCAATACCTTATGACCACCTGTCAAAGTGCCTGATTCCTAGTGCATGGTGGCTAGTGCCTGAGTAAAGTGAATAATTTCTAACTTAAAATTTATAACTAACTCAACCCCCAACACTCAACACTCAACACTATTATTGCTATTTTTGTTTGAAATCATGCTGCCATGAAAACAAAAGAAGAGATCGTCAGGAACTGGCTTCCGAGATATACCGGGGAAAAACTCGAAAACTTCGGAAAATACATACTGCTAACCAATTTTACAAAATATGTAGAATTGTTTGCCGAATCGAACAAGGTTGAAATTACCGGCATCAACAAGCCTATGCCCTGCGCCACTGCCAATGGCATTACTATTATTAACTTCGGCATTGGGAGTGCCAATGCAGCTACCATCATGGACCTGCTCAGTGCCGTTAAGCCGAAAGCTGTTTTGTTTCTTGGTAAATGCGGGGGGCTGAAAAAGAAGAATGAGGTTGGAGACCTGATCCTTCCCATTGCAGCCGTACGCGGGGAAGGCACCTCGGACGACTATATGCACAAATCCGTTCCGGCACTGCCGGCATTTAACCTGCAAAAGGCAGTATCCACATCTATCCGTGACTTTAAAAGAGACTATTGGACGGGCACGGTATATACCACCAACCGCAGGGTGTGGGAATTTGATGAATATTTCAAAGACCACCTCCGCAAAACACGCAGCATGGCCATTGATATGGAAACAGCTACGATCTTTATTGTCGGTTTTCAGAACGAGATCCCTTCAGGGGCCTTGTTGCTGGTCTCAGACCAACCCATGATATCGAGTGGTATAAAAACAGAAAAAAGCGATGGCGAAGTCACGGAAAAATATATAGAAGACCACCTGAATATCGGGATCAATGCCTTAAAGATGCTCAAGAACAGCGGCCTGACCGTTAAGCACCTGTATTTCGACTATAACGAAGATATGGACGGCATATGAAATTTGAAGAAATCCTCGCTGATCTGAGAAACAAGATCTATAAGCCGGTGTACTTCCTTCATGGCGAAGAGGAATACTTTATTGATATCATCACTGATTATATAGCCGACAACGTCCTTGGTGAAGCTGACAGGGAATTCAATCAAACCATACTGTATGGCAAGGATGCGAACGCCGGAAGCATCATCGATACAGCCCGCCGTTACCCGATGATGGCCAACTATCAGGTGGTGATCGTGAAAGAGGCACAGGCACTCAGCACCCTGGATGAAATGATCAGCTATACCGACAATCCTGTTGATTCAACCATTCTGGTGATATGTTATAAACACAAGGCTTTTGACTCAAGGAAGTCCCTTGTGAAAAGCATTAAAAAAACAGGTGTCGTATTTAAGTCAGACCGCCTGTATGATAACAAGATCCCGGCCTGGATAAATGAACAGTTAAAAATAGCGGGATATACCATTACTCCTGAAGCGGGCCGGCTGCTCATTGGCAGCCTCGGCAGTAATCTCACCAAAATCAGGATGGAACTTGGAAAGCTTATGCTGAACCTGGAACCCGGGGCGGTTATTAACGAGGATGTGATCGAGGAAAATATCGGCATTAGCAAGGAATTCAACATTTTTGAACTGCAAAATGCCATGGGAAGCGGTGACATCTACAAAGTTAACCTGATATGCAGACATTTTGCCGCCAACCCCAAAAGCAATCCTTTTGTGCTTACCATAACACTCTTATACCAGTTTTTTACCAAGCTTCTTATCTTACATTCCCTGAAAGACAGGTCGAAAGACAATGTAGTTGCTACTGAAATTTCAGTAAGCCCATATTTCGTGAGAGACTATCGAAGCGCAGCCAAACAATTTGATCAGGGAAGGGTCACCAAAGCCATCAGCCTGCTTCGAGAATACGATCTGAAGTTTAAAGGGCTGAATAATGCATCTGTAACAGAAGGCGAGCTACTACGGGAAATGATCTTCCGGATGATGCATTAAGCTCCGGAAATAAATATCGCCATCAGCGATCATTAGATAAAATGTTTGACGTCATCATAAATTCTATATAATATGACAAGATCTATTCAAATATTTGCTTTCCTGCTTCTTGTTTTAACTTCCTCCATGTCAACAGGCCAATCATATATTGGTGTATTTGGCGGACTGAACAGCAGTAAGCTGACGGGCGACAGCCCCAATAAAGCAAAATACAAAGGTTTAATGGGGGCCAATGTCGGGGCTTATATTGATATAAAACTCGGTAAGATCGTTTGGCTCAGCATACAACCTTCCTATACACAGGAAGGCACTAAAATATTGTATTCTGTTAAGGG
>DAOVZP010000106.1 GCA_030635045.1 Bacteroidota bacterium
CAGGCTGGTAACGGCACCGGCATCCCTGATCGGATCTTCCATATACAAGGTTTTCTTTCAAAAGGCCACTAACGCCCTGCAGGAGGGACAGGATATTCAGGCTATAGTGTTGAAGATATACAGGAACTTATTCGTGATCGGGCTGCCCATCTTTGCCATTCTGTTTTTCTTCGGACCACCGATATTTTCATTTGTCTTTGGCGAAAATTGGGTGATGGCAGGTGAGATCGCCCAGATCATTGCCCCGTGGCTGTTCCTGAATTTTATCGCAACGCCTGTATCATGCATTACAGTAATCATGAATAAACAATGGCAGGGAATGATGTTGTCCATTGCGGATCTGGGGCTGAAAGTAACCGCTATTGTCATTGGGGGTATTAAAGGGGATGTGTACCTCACATTCATGCTTATGAGCATC
This sequence comes from Bacteroidota bacterium, assembly GCA_030635045.1. GTDB lineage: Bacteria > Bacteroidota > Bacteroidia > Bacteroidales > B18-G4 > B18-G4. Next base: position 419 of record DAOVZP010000106.1, read on the forward strand.
CTCTGTGGAAGCTTATTGATCTTTAGCTTATTTTTGTTTTATAAATTTGCCGGTAGCAAAGTAAGATCGGCCTACTAAACCACCTTCTCATGACAAGGATCTGTCGGTTTGTCATAAACAAAACATACACTCTATGCAATAGCATCAGAGGTATGAAGACCGGAAAGGGCAGCACAATCCATTACTGTTCTGATATTACATGCAGGAGGAATATTGCCATCGGCAATCGATCCATCCTTTATAAGAAGCTGAGCATTTATTTAGGCAAAAAAGGGAAATTCACCATGGGAAACCATTCCCATATAGCACCTTACGGTTATTTTTTGATCGAGGACAAGACTGTTGTCATTGGAGATGATGTTGCAATCGGCCCCTTTTGCTCCTTCTTCTGCTCATCAAACACCTATTCCGCAGAGAAACCCCTTTTCAGGGAAAACTATGAAAAAGGCGACATCAGGATCGGCAACAATGTGTTCATTGGTGCCCAGAGCGTGATCCTGCCGGGCAGCGACATACAGGACAATGTGATCATTGCCGCAAATTCAGTTGTAAGGGGTACACTGGAAAGCGGATGGATGTATGGAGGTTCACCCTGCAAACCCATTAAAAAACTCAGTGAAGATGATTAAAACAGCTTTCACCTGCAACGCACTCAGGATAAGGCATTTTTTTCGTTTTCTATGGGTGTGGGTCAGCACATGTAAATCCGGGAAACTCACGCAATTATGTAAAGAGGAAACCTCACAGTTCTTCGGGATCAGTCCTGATTCGGTATTTTTATTCGGATCAGCCAGGATGGGACTTTATTCCCTGCTGATGGCAGAAAAAAAAGAAGGCAGGGACGAAGTGATCGTTGCCGGATACACATGCGTGGTGGTCACCAATGCCATCAAGTATGCCGATATGAAAGCTGTGTATATCGATGTTGAAGAAGAAAATCTCAACATTGATCTGGCTTTACTCAGGGAAGCCATCAACGATAAAACCAGTGCCATCATCTTTACTCATAATTATGGTATCACCTGTGAATATATCGTGGATTTTAAAAAAGAATTCCCTGAGATCCTGATCATAGAAGATGCGGCCCATACCTTTGGTTCAGTTACAAAAGATGGCCAATTAGCAGGAACACTGGGCGATGCTTCCTTCTTCAGCATGGAATATTCCAAACCCATCACAAGCGGCATGGGAGGCATCATAATCGTTAATGAAGCCGGACTCCAGGGCCGATTGGAATCCTATTATGAAGGCCTCCCCTATTACCTGAAAATGACCAGGCTGCGGATCCTTGCATCATTGAAGATACACCTGTTTTCTTCTTCACGATATAATGCATTCCTGAAAAGATGGATGGCCGGGTTTCTTTATGTCACGGGCTTGCTTTATAAATCACCGGCCATGGAATTACAGGGTGAGATGCCGGGGCATTATCCGGTAAAACTATCTCCATATTTTGCTTATCTGGCATATCTGCAGATCAGGGAAATCGATGCTATCAATGAAAAGAAAGACAGATTATGTCAGAGCTATTTCAACACCCTGAAGGATATACCCGGCATCAAACAGTATTATTCAAGCGATTATAATTTTGTTCGTTATCCTGTTTTGTTCAAAAGGAATATCACAGGTGAAAAGATCCTGGCGATAAAGGATGACCTCAAAAGATCAGGCATTGTGCCGGGAGAATGGTTCAATGATGTTGTACATCCGAAAGGAAGTTATAGATATTGTTATATTGACGGAAGCTGCCCGGTTGGAGAGTCTGTAACAGGCAGGATGATAAACTTTCCGGTTACGGTTCACAAACAATTAAATCAACGCGACCTGAACAGGATCAGGCAGATATTCGTTAAGCATCTGACAGAGTAAAGATGTTCGCATCAAATAAATGAAAAAATATCTGATCATAGGAGACGGGGAAAGCCCACACATATTGAAGTGGGTCAGAGAACTGAGCAAGTATTTTGAGCTGTACCTGGTATCTTCAAGGGATGTTAAGCCGGAGGTCAGGGACATTATTCCGGAAGACCGGATCTTCACATTCAAGATGAACATCTCTGAATCCGGCGGTAACATACAGTTCTATAAGATGATCTTCCCCCTGAAAAAGATCATCAGGCGTATCAAGCCCGATTTTGTCAATGCTCATTATATTACCAGTCACGGGACTGTGGCAGCTGTTGCCAGGAAATTTTCATCTCATAAATTCCCACTCATATTGTCTGCCTGGGGAACAGACATCCTGGTTACACCTGACAGGAACCGGCTTTACAAAAAAATTACACGCTTTGCCCTGAAGCAAGCCACTTTAGTTACCACTGATTCGCTGAGTGTTGCAAAAGTGGTTCATGATTTATCTTCCACACCCACTACCACTTTCCCATTCGGGCTGGAAGCATTGCCCGAGGCATCTTCAGAAAATAAAGACAAGAACCTGTTCTTCTCCAACAGGACGCTGAATGCAAACTCCAATATTGACCGTGTACTGCATTTTTTCGCGCGCGTAGCTGAACAAAACAAAGATGCAAGGCTTGTTGTTGCCAACGACGGGCCAATGAAAGAGGTTCTGATTGAACTGGGCAAGCAATTGGGAATCGGGGATCGTGTAAAGTTCTCAGGCTTTATCAGCCCGGAAGAACAAGATGATTATTACAGGAAGTCACAGTTCTATTTTTCCGTACTTAGCTCCGATGCATTATCGGTATCTTTACTTGAGGCCATGGCCTACGGATGCATTCCTCTGGTATCTGACCTTCCCGATAACAGGGAGTGGATAACAGATAATGAAAATGGCATCATAATGACCGAAGGAATACGTATTGATGTACTACCGGCGATTCAGGAAAAAGCAGACGCAATATTTCAAAAAAACAGGGAAATGATCACAAAAAAGGCCATCTTCCCGAAGTCCATAAAGGAGTTAATCAGCAAACTGGAAAGCATAGAAACATCTAATAAATAAGAAGACAGGATCATTATCGTATGTTTTTTAACGATTACATAGTTTTCATTTACATCGCGATCTTCGTGATCGTTTATAATCTTCTGAAGTTCTTCATCAGGGCCAGACCTGTCAAGAACCTGGTAATTATTTTTGCCAGCTTATTGGTATTGCTGACTGTTGTAAACGAACATACGCTGATCGTATTAAGTATTCTCAGTTTGCTTGTATTTCTGAGCGGCAAATTGCTTCAGAGGAAAAAGTCTGTAATGGCCCTGGCAAGCGCCCTTATTTTTATCATCGTCCTTTATTGTATCCGGAATTACCCTTTTGTACAGAACATCATCTCAGAAAGCATCTTTTCATTTATCGATGAGCCGATCTTGTCGGTTCAGAAGCTCGGGATATCATACATCCTCTTCCGTTATGTTCACTGGCTGGTCGAATCATACAGAAATACCATCCGCCGATCGGATTTTCTCACATTTCTGAGCTATATTTTCTTCTTTCCGAACTTCCTTGCGGGGCCAATCGACACCTATAAGAATTTTCATTATTGGATAGGCAATACACGCTTCTCTTACCTGAGGTCATTGTTTTTTGCGGGAATCAGCAGGATATTCATCGGAGGGGTTAAAACGCTGATCATCGTACCCCTCGTGATCGACTATGCCCTTGATTACACCATCCTCCTTCCTGATTTCAATCCGGCGATTGCCTTGTTCCTGAGCCTTCTTGCCTATTCGGCATACATATATTTTGATTTTTCCGGATACTCTGACATTGCCATTGGCACAGCATATCTGATTGGCATCAAAACCCCCGAAAACTTCAACAACCCCTACTTCTCGGGCAATCTGTCGGTATTCTGGAAACGCTGGCACATCACATTTTCAAATTTCCTCTTTGCCTATGTGTTCAAACCAAGCCTGGCGATGTATAACAGGCTGTTTCCCCGGTTTCCCAGGATCATTATCACCATAAGCAGTTATATGACCACCTTTTTCATCTGTGGCCTGTGGCATGGCGATACCATTAACTTCGTTTATTGGGGGCTATGGCATGGGCTGGGCTTATCTATCGGCAAATTATGGCAACTTTATATCAGGATACCAGACAGCATTAAACAGAATTATATTTACCAATCAATCAGCATACTCATTACATTTATCTATGTCACCATCGGGTGGGTGTTTTTCCATTATCCCCGGCAGGAATTAGCCCTAATTTTTAACAACATTTTGTTTTGAAGCTTTTAAGACATATTTATAAAACAAAAACACTCAGCGAATATGGGGTATTCCTGTTCATCGCCTTGCTGTTGGTTTTGCTATTAGGGAATATCTTCATCCCCGAATACCGGGTTCAGAATATTGACGCTCAGCTGCTGAAAATAAAAGGAAAGCACTTTAAGTTCGACGACGATCCACATGTAGTGGAATTCATCCGCTCAGTAAAAAGCAACAATGGCTACATCTGCATGGGCACCTCAGAATCGACACCTCTCAGGGATGGCAATTATTACGAATTCCTCGACCGGGATACTTCATATGCCACTCGTTTCAGCATCCTGGGCGGGGCAGGATGGTCATGCGGGATCCATATGGCCATGCTCCTGAACCATCAGGAGGAAGTAGATTCGCTGAAGCTGATATATTTCATTAATCCTGTTTACTGGCGAAGCGAGCTGAACGGATTTAAGAAAGGGTATTGGACAAGGTATCTGAATTACAGTGCATACAGGCACACTGTCCGGGGAAATATGGCACAGGATTTCAGTGAGATCTCGAATGAATACAGTCAGGTGCTGAACCCGGGCGAGAAATTCCTTTTCATCATGGAATACTGGTTGAGAGAGATCAGGAAGCCCTTCTTCAGGGACCTCCGGTATTGGCTGTTTCCCGAAGAATATGAGCAAGATCTCTCCTTCCCGGCGCAAGAGAAAAAAGACTTACAGGAATTCGCATGGTTCGGTGAGATCGATACGGCATATATCGACACTTCATGGAATGTCACTTATGAATTTAAGACCAGAAACTGGCTAAATCCCGTCATTGACAATGATTATCGCAACAGGGAATTAATTGCTTTTATCAGCTTATGTAATGAGCTTAATGTAAATGCTGTCTTTATCCTTGGCCCTGTCAATGAAATTTATATTCGTAAATACCACCAGCCTTATTATGAGGGCTATATGCAAGCTGTTGCAGGTATCAGGGACATACTTGACAGGGAAGGTGTTGATTATATCGACGCCACAGAGCTGGGGAATATCCCCGGCAGTTTTATGGACAATCAGCATCACTCAAGCTATGGTGCCTATCTGATCTATCAGAAAATAAAAACATACATACATGAAAAAAATGATCATTAAGATCTTAACCCGTCTTATCTTGCTGCTTATACTTATCTACCTCCTGATGTATGAGAGTAATGCAGACATTTCATATTTATATGCCAATTTTTAATACCATATGGATTATTCCTGATACCCTCTGTTCAATGAACAATATAAAGCCTGTCATGGTTTTTTATTAAAGTTCACGATATACTTTTTGTACATTAGTACTTCATTAATTAATAAACTTGCTTATATCATGCGCCTACTTTATTCCAGAAACTTTTTATTCGTTATCATCAGTTCGATGTTTTGGGCCTCCTGCGGTTCAGAAAAACAAGCTGTGATACCCCCTCAGGAGATAACTGTTGTTGAAGTTCTTCAAAAAGATGTCCCAATATACCGGGAATTTATCGGGGAGGTATATGGGGAGAAAGACATTCCGATACGAGCCAGGGTAGAAGGATTCCTGGAAAGCATCAACTTTGAAGAAGGGTCTGATGTAAAAGAGGGGCAATTGCTATATACAATCGACCCTCGTCCTCTTGAAGCCACTGTAAATGCACAAAAAAGCGAAGTGGCAGCAGCTGAA
>DAOVZP010000074.1 GCA_030635045.1 Bacteroidota bacterium
CATCTACCGGCTCTACGTTCTCGATGAACAAGGCACACAGTTTGTCCAGACCTCAAAGTTGATATTTACCGGTAAACAATAAGTGATCTCAATTGTTTTAATTGTTTTAGCATCTGTTCATTACAGTAAAAACAAGTATAAGATATTATAAATATACGTGTGCAATATAGTTGATAAATAATCGTTACATTTGCACGTTCAAAAATCCGAAGTTAATATATGAAACGAAGTAGTCTATTTTTGTTGATATTCCTGGCGGGGATAATGTCGTTGAGAGCACAGTTAACCTATGATCAGTTGGGTGGAAAAGACAAGTTGAATACTATTACCACGGCTGTTCCATTCTTAATGATCGCCCCGGATGCCAGGGGAGGAGCTTTAGGTGATGCGGGTGTTTCAACATCACCTGATGCCAACTCCATGCACTGGAATCCTGCCAAGTATGCATTCGTCGATAAGCAAATGGGTTTTTCTCTCTCCTTCAGCCCATGGCTGAGGAAACTGGTTAATGATATCTACCTTGGATACCTCACAGGATATTATAAGATTGACGACCGTCAGACAGTAGCCATGAGCCTGCGGTATTTTTCGCTTGGTGAGATACTTTTTACTGATGAGATCGGGAATCCCCTGAATTATTATTCTCCATACGAATTTGCACTCGACGGGACTTATGCCAGAAAGTTTTCAGAAAAGTGGTCTGGTGGTGTTGCTGCAAGGTTTATATACTCAAACCTAACACAGGGACAGTTTGTCGGGGGATCTGAGTCAAGCGCCGGCATCTCTGTTGCAGCTGATGTTTCGATATATTACCAGAACGATATTGAAATGGGAGCCATTGACGGGGTATTTGCATGGGGATTGAATATTTCAAATATAGGTACCAAGATATCCTACAGCCAGACTAATATCGAGAAAGATTTCATCCCTACCAACTTCAGGATAGGGCCTTCTCTCAAGATCAACATAGATGAATATAACAGTATGACCTTCACGTTAGATATTAATAAATTACTTGTTCCTACACCGCCTTATTATCTTAGGGATGAAAATGGGCCTGTTACTGATACTGTAACTGGTGAACTGATTATCGCCAAGGGGATGGATCCCAATGTGTCTGTGGTACAGGGTATGATACAGTCATGGTATGATGCACCGGGTGGATTTTCTGAAGAAATGAGGGAATTCAGCTTTGCCGGTGGCATCGAATATTGGTATAACAATATCTTTTCCATCAGGGGTGGCTTCTTTTACGAAGACAAGACCAAGGGAAACCGTAAGTTTTTTACACTTGGTGCAGGCCTGAAATACAATGTATTCGGCCTCGATTTTGCATACCTGATCCCACTTGAGCAGCATAATCCTCTTGAGAACACATTGCGGTTTTCACTTCTTTTCGATTTCGACGCATTTAAGGGTCAGAATTAATTCATGAACTTTCGAATCGGCCACGGTTATGATGTTCACAGGCTGGTGCCTGGCAGAAAACTATGGCTTGGCGGCATTTCGGTACCCTATATCATGGGCCTGGCCGGCCATTCAGATGCTGATGTGCTGATCCACGCTATTTGCGATGCACTCCTGGGAGCAATGGCTTCCGGGGATATTGGTCATCATTTCCCTGATACTGATGAGTCTTTAAGGGATATCGACAGCAAGGTACTTTTGAAAAAGGTATCTGAAATGATGCATGAAGATGGATGGACACTTGGCAACCTCGATTCAACACTTATCATGGAGGAGCCGAAGCTAAGCCCATATATTGATGAAATGCGGACCATCATTGCGGGTATCCTGAATGCGGATATCAAGAAAATCTCCATAAAAGCCACCACCTCCGAAGGCATGGGCCCTGAAGGCAGGGGTGAAAGTATTACCGCACATGCGGTAGTCCTCATTGAGAGGGTATGATCATTCCTCTATTATCAGGGTAGTTTTGGAAGAAGGTTTCCCCGGAGCGCCATCACCCCGGTAACCCATCACGCGTGCATCATCCAATCTGAAAAAGTAATCACCGTCCCAGAAAAAGGATTTCCATCCGGTAGGAGAGAAATTTATCCGGATCACTTTACATCCAAATTCGTCGTGATAGCCTGAGTCCTCTTTTTCGGCACTAAAACTGTTGATCTCCATGTCGGCAGGGCTTTCTGTCCCGATCGACCAGAAAACGATCTCATCTTCATCAGAATTGATAAACTTATCCATGCCGGGGTTCATAGGAAAAAGTTGTATCCAGGGTTCGTCTTCATCGAGTTCCTCAAGCTCATCAATTTCATCGCCGTCGAGATAACCTTTGATATGGACACCATCGGGAGTCAGCCTGGCATATATGTCAGTATGTTCTCCGAACCTGGTATACCTCCACGAAAGGGTTTGATGATCCGGCCCCGTGACCAGTAAATGCTTGTCGGTAGTATCTCCTTCAAACACCCTTGCAACCTTGATATGATGCCCGTCAGGGGTTTCCTCAAACCAATAATGGTAATAGATCTTATCATCCCCCCTTTTTTCTTCATATACCAGGTTCTGCGCAACAAGGCTTTGGCTGTAACAAATGAATGTGAAAAAAACAATAAGGCCTGAAAAGATCCCTGAACGAAAATTCCTCATCCTGATCTGATGATTGTCCATACTACTCTTTTAACTTAAAGGATTCGAAAAATGAGCTTAATGCTTTTTGGGAAATTGATTTTCCATTCTGGAGGATCGCGATCTGGTACAGCCTGTTTTTAACAAGGATGACCTCATAGGCGGTATATGTGTTCCCATTGCTTTCCTTGCAATATATTCCCTTGTATCCACTGTGCCAGGTGGTTTCCTGTACTACTTTATCCAGGTCGATGCCCCAGGAATCCAATGCTCCATTCAGTGCAGCTTCCAGCAGCACATCGTTATCGGATTCTTCAACCATATCTTTTGGATAATCAATATAGGCAACCATATAGGCAGCATCATCTGATATCTCGAACATATATGTGTACATCATCAGGTTTCCAACTGCTGTTTCAACTTCTTCAGCACTGAAATCAGGTTCACCGGGAAACTGAATAGAGAAATTTCCTTTTGTGGATGATAATTTGTGGCCACTTTGTGCCTGGGATGAAATTGGAAGCATTGCCAGTATCAGCAATGCGACAGATAATTGTAGAAATGCAGTTTTAATTTTCATGTTCCGGATTGTTAGTTAAGAATATTTCAAAGGTAAAAAAGAAATCATTCCCACAACCGATCCATAAAGTTTACCAGGTACACTTTTTCAGTAGCCCTTGTAAGTGAAGTATACAGCCACCGCAGATATTCCCTGTCGATCATATCTTCTTTCAGGTACCCCTGGTCAACAAAAACATGTTTCCATTGCCCGCCCTGGGTTTTATGGCAGGTCAGGGAATATGCGAACTTTACCTGGAGGGCATTGAAGTATTGATTTTGGCGGATCTTTGCCATTCGCAGGGATTGGGACGGGATGTCAGCATAGTCCAGCAATACATTCTCAAGGAGTTTATTTTGTGCTTCCATGGGCAGGGCAGGGGTGTTGGCCATGAGGGTGTCGAGCATGATCAGGGCATCGATCTCCTTTTCTTCAGGGTAATCGATCAGTCTGAATGTGATATCTGCAAAACGATGCCCATACAACTGTGTGGTATTTCGTATCCTCAATATTTCGATCATATCGCCATTGGCGATAAATCCTGTTTCGGAACCTTTCGGCAACCAGAAGTAATTATTGCGCACCACCATGAGGTTATCTCCTGCCGTGATCTCATCCTCATGATAGATTATGCGGTTTCTGATCTCACGGTTGAAAATATTTGCCCGTTTATTTGATCTGCAGATAACTACAATATCTTCAAACTCAGCTGAAGAATAAACATCCTGCAGGAATTCCTGCAACTCACCGCCGTCCAGATTGTAAACATCATCAAAACCTGTGTTGCTGAACAGGGGCATGCTAATGTTATCAGAGCTTATTTTTTCCCGCAGGGCAGTTGCATTTGCCAGGATCCCTGATTCGCTTGCCTGCCTTACTACCTCGCGTAATTCATAAGTATGTATTTCAAGATTGAAATTACTTTTAAGGTATTCCGGGTACAAAGCAGGGCTAAGCTCGATGCCGACAGGTGGCAGTTGAGCAGTATCTCCTATCATCATCAGCCTGCAGTTTTCGCTGGTATAGACATATTCAATAAGATCGTGCAGCAATCTTCTTCCTCCGAACAGGCTGCCGCCGGAACTGGATGTATCAGGGATCATAGAGGCTTCATCGACGATGAACAGGGTATTTTTATGCTTATTTTCGGTAAGCATGAAACGAACTTTTCCATCATCAGAAATATTCTGCATATATAGCTTCCGGTGAATGGTCTGCGCCCGGTGGCCTGAATATGAAGAGATGACTTTGGCTGCGCGGCCGGTTGGTGCAAGCAGGACAGATCGCATCCTGATATTTTTTAAAACATTTACCAGTGAGCTTACCAGTGATGTTTTTCCTGTGCCTGCATAACCTTTGAGCAGGAATATCTTGTCGTTTTCGGGGCTTGCAATAAAATTGGAGATATGCCCGATCACCTCAAGCTGCCCGGAAGTAGGAGGATAAGAGAAGGCTTGTTGCCATTGTTGCGCGAATGAAGATGCATTTGTCATGAGCAAAAAGAATCAGAATGGATAGCCGATCCCAAAGTTCCAGAACCAGATACCTTTGTCAGCAACCCACGTATCCCCAGGGGGCTTGGACGGATCGCGCATCCGCACGGCAAAATCAACCCTGAAAATAAAGAATTTAAAATCAAACCTGAAACCAACACCGGCATCCATGGCGATCTGTTTATAAAATGTATTGAGCCTGAATTCAGCTTCGGGGAAATTTGCGTTAGCATTGAGCAGCCATACATTTCCGGCATCAATAAACACGGCCCCCTTAAAGAAGCTATATATAGGAAAGCGGTATTCAATATTGGTTTCAAGAACGATATCCCCCATTTGGTCAATATTGATCCCGGGATTGGCAAACCCTCCCGGCCCAAGGCCACGATAGATCCAGGCACGCATACTATTGGCGCCACCGAGGTAGAAGCCTTTTTCGAAGGGGAGGGCGTCAGAGTTGCCGTATGGGATGCCTACACCTGAAAGCAGTCTGAATACTACCTGGTTAGTACGCGAAACCATCCAATAATAGCGGAAGTCTGTTTCCAGCCTTGCATATTGTGCATACCTGATGCCCGTAATAGTGTAATAGCCGGCTGAATCCGTTTCACTTTCTAACATATTGTTAAAAAGATAGAAGAGGTTCCCGGATGTTTCGATGTCGCCACGGAAATAAATAAAATCCTTCACCTTTTTGATGTCCTGGTTATTATAGATGAAACTATACTGCAAAGCAGTGATCAGGTGGTCAGTGTATTGGTTCTTCAGCCGGCTGTCGTCGATCTCCTCCAGCTCTCTGGTAAATTCCGGAGTGGGGTACATCTTAACAGAACTGATATTGAAAGGTTGTATAATATGTGCTTTATAAGCAGATTCCTGCCATTTATAACCAAAAGTAAAGTTAAGGATGTACCTGTCGTATGTAGGGCGCCTCCTGAAGTTAAACCCGGCGGATACTGTGGTGATGGGCCTGAAATACTTCGGGAATCGTTCCATCTTAACAGGGATCAGGAAGCGTGGAAAGCTGACCTCGGCTTGAATTCCCCACTCAAAAGTGTTGAAGAAAAGAAATGTTTGCTGGCTTTCATCGGCGGTATTAGTCGTTCGCTGCGCCTCCATGGCACCCCTTAGTTTTATCTGGAATATTTCACCATTTCGGAAAATATTGCGGTTACGGTAAGTGAGATTCCCCCCTAATCCCAGGTCGCCACCCGAATTGGTCCCTTCTGCCTCAATGCTGTATTGATGTACTGGGGCCCTCTGGAGGTGGATCTTACAATCAAGCTTTTTAAAACCCCCGCTGTCGGGAACAAGCTTTGGCAGAGGTTCCTCGAAACTGATATTGGCAAATCTATAGATGTTGAGATAGCCAAAGCGCTTGAAAGTTTCCTGTACATCCCTGAGGTTATAGGGTTCATCGTTCTCGATTAATATATTTTGTGCCAGTATTTTAGGGTTGACGCGTAATTTGCCCCTGTACAAAACGAAATAGTAATTAGCCGGGCTATTCCGGTTTATCTGGTGTATTTCTTTTATCAATGTGTCGTGGGGTGCTTCCTGTAATAAGGGTTTTGCCGGGTCATAATTCGGATAAATAACAACCTTGTCGATCTCATACCTGTAATGCCTCTCCTCAATGAACTTTCCGATAGAGTCAGGGTCAGGCATGGTCCTGTTCTTAACTTTTATATGAAGATCCATTTCCTTCGAGTTGTGCGTACTGTCAACTTCAAAGAAAATATAATCTTTTACGAAGCCGTAATATCCATTGTTGTTAAGGTATTTTGTAATACGTTCGCGTTCATCATCAAGGGTGTAAACATTATATGTTTTACCTTCTTTAATGAGGGAATGTTTAGCGGTTTTGCTCACCCACCCTGCAAACTCAGGATCTTCAATGTCGTAATTTATACTTTTGATCCTGTATGGCGATGTTGGTGTTACCTCGTAATGAATATGCGCCCTCCTGGAGTTTTTCTTGTATACTGCCAGATATCTGACATCAGAATAAAAATAGCCTACATTGCCCAGGTACTTTTCCATTTCCTTACACGTAGCTTCTGCCATGGAAGTGTCGAGGATGACCGGACGCTCACCGACCGTATTCTCCAGCCAATTCCTGAACTTTGAATCTTTACCATTCAGTGACGCATTATATGCCCAAAGCTTGAACCTGAGAAAACCAAGAAACTTTTTATTGGGCTTTTGCTGGATCAGGCCGTGCAATTCGGAAGTTTGGATACCGGGGTTTTTGTCAGCATAAGCGATCCAGTTCTGTGTCATCAGATATTGACCCTCCGTAAAATGCCGTGTATTACTACAGGATGCCATTGCAAGCAGCAATGCAAGTCCGGCAAACAACGGAAAAAATAAACGGGCTTTCAAGATCTGTACTTTTTGTAAAACACAAATTTAGCACATTTCTGAAAAGATTTCCAAGGAAACCCGGAAACAGGGAAAAGAGTTATGCTGTAAACAGGAATACTGCCTTAGCGTTGCATGTTCAGCATCTGGAACATCATGATTATATTCACCTGGGACTCAAAACCATTCAGGTCTTCAATATTAAAATCAAGCAGGTTCACCGGGGCATTGGCTATAACATTGTGGAAGTTCATCTGCGTATTTTTGACATAAGCAATGTTGAAATCAAATAATACCGTAACAGTGAATTCTTTTATAATCAGGTCCATCTCCACC
>DAOVZP010000059.1 GCA_030635045.1 Bacteroidota bacterium
AACACAGAATACAAAAGTGCTTTTATCTCGGCCAGGCAAAAAACCAATATTGCAGACTTACGGCAGATATTGTATGAAGAAGTAAAGGAGATCCATGTCAGGCGTTATCCTTATAACAGTTTTTTATACGATATGCCGGAAGATTACGAAGGTGATGCCTGAATCTTTAGGGAGGAACCGGGTTGATGAAATAATACTACATATTCCTTCTGTATTGTCCACCTACTTCAAATAAGGCCTGTGAGATCTGTCCGATAGAACAGTATTTTGCAGCTTCCATGATGCCGGCAAAAACATTCTCATTATGCATTGAACGATTCTTCAGGTCTTCAAGCCGGATTTCAGCTTCTTCTTCCCAGGTCTTATGCAAATCTCTGATAGTGCTGATCTGTTGTTCCTTTTCTGCAGTTGTTGCCCTGATCACTTCACCCGGTATTACCGTGGGGCTGCCTTTTGAAGACAGGAATGTATTCACTCCCATAATTGGCAGTTCACCGGTATGTTTAAGCGTTTCGTAATACAGTGATTCCTCCTGGATCTTACTCCTCTGGTACATGGTTTCCATGGCACCAAGTACGCCTCCCCTTTCTGTCAGCCTGTCAAATTCCATCAGAACAGCTTCTTCTACAAGGTCAGTGAGTTCTTCAATGATAAAGGATCCCTGAAGTGGATTTTGATTTTTTGCCAGCCCCAGTTCATGGTTGATGATCAGTTGTATCGCCATGGCCCTCCTCACCGACTCCTCCGTAGGAGTGGTTATTGCTTCATCATATGCATTGGTATGAAGAGAATTACAATTATCATATATGGCGTAAAGCGCTTGCAGGGTTGTACGAATATCGTTAAAATCAATTTCCTGTGCATGAAGCGACCGGCCTGAAGTCTGGATATGGTACTTAAGTTTTTGGGAACGCTCATTGGCACCATATTTCAGCTTCATCGACTTGGACCAGATAAGCCTGGCTACTCTTCCCAGAACTGAATACTCAGGATCAATGCCATTGGAGAAAAAGAATGAAAGGTTAGGCGCAAAGTCGTTGATATCCATTCCCCTTGAAACATAATACTCAACATAGGTAAAACCATTTGCAAGGGTCAGTGCCAATTGTGTTACCGGGTTGGCTCCCGCTTCAGCAATATGATAACCAGAGATAGAAACGGAGTAAAAATTCCTGATATGGTTTTGGTTGAAATACTCCTGTACATCCCCCATCATTTTCAATGCAAAATCAGTGGAGAAAATACAGGTATTCTGTGCCTGGTCTTCCTTTAAGATATCAGCCTGGACCGTGCCACGCACACTGCAAATAGTATCCGCCTTGATCTTACTATATATCTCCTCCGGAAGAACCATGTCGCCGGTTACCCCAAGCAGCATAAGCCCTAAGCCGTTATGTCCTTCAGGTATGGGGCCGTTATAAGCAGGCCGCCTGATTCCTTTTTCTTTATAAAGTGTGTCAATTTTCTTGTTCACCTCTTTTTCAAGGCCTTTCTCTCGAATATATACCTCACATTGCTGGTCAATGGCAGCATTCATGAAATAGCCAACGAGGGTTGGTGCCGGCCCGTTGATCGTCATTGAGACCGATGTCTTGAGATCGACCAGGTCGAAACCTGAATATAGCCGCTTGGCATCATCCAGGCAGGAAATGGATACACCGGCATTCCCGATCTTTCCATAGATATCGGGCCTCAGGTCAGGATCCCGCCCATAAAGGGTAGCAGAATCAAAAGCCGTAGATAGCCTAACGGCCGGCATGCCGAATGACAGGTAATGGAATCGCTTATTGGTACGTTCCGGGCCTCCTTCCCCTGCAAACTGCCTGGTAGGGTCCTCGCCTTCCCGTTTAAAGGGGAATACTCCGGCAGCAAATGGAAATTCGCCGGGAACATTTTCCCTGAGTACCCATTTTAAAACATCCCCCCAGCCCTTATACCTGGGCAAGGTGATCTTAGGAATACTAAGGTGTGAAAGAGATTCAGTATGTGTTTGCACCCTCAGTTCCTTACCCCTCACCTTAAACACAAACTCTTTATTTTTGTAGGCTTTAATTTTATCATCCCAGCCCCGGATGATCTCCATATTATGGGGATCGAGATCCAGTTCTTCATCTTTATATGCCGCATCAAGGGCTTCTGATGGTGTCTCCTTCTTTTTCAAAAGAGATATAGACTCATCAAGCGCATACATGCGCTGGGCCACTGCTGCCTGATCCTCTGTCCATTCGTTATAATTCCGGATCGTATCAGCAATTTCAGAAAGGTAACGTGTCCTTTTTGGCGGAATGATATGTATCTTTTCCGACATTTCATCACTGGCTTCCATGCTGGTCTTGAACCTGCCCCCTGAAATCTCATCAATACGCTCCATCATGGACCGGTAGAGCTGGTTTACCCCCGGGTCGTTAAACTGTGAGGCAATGGTTCCGTAGACAGGCATATCATCCGGGTCGGCATGAAAAAGCTGATGGTTCCGCATGTATTGCTTCTTCACATCACGCAAGGCATCGAGCGCGCCCCGTTTATCAAATTTATTTAGCGCAATAATATCGGCAAAATCAAGCATATCAATCTTTTCAAGCTGTGTTGCTGCCCCGTATTCAGGCGTCATCACATACATGGAAAGGTTGCAATGGTCAATGATCTCTGTATCTGATTGTCCGATGCCGGATGTTTCAAGTATGATGAGGTCAAACCCTGCTGCCTGCAAAATCGTTTCCGCGTCTTTCACATATTTTGACATGGCCAGGTTCGACTGCCGGGTAGCCAGTGAACGCATATATACCCTGGAGTCGTCGATGGAGTTCATCCTGATGCGATCGCCCAGTAGTGCGCCCCCGGTTTTTCTTTTTGATGGATCAACGGAGATGATACCGATGGTCTTATCAGGATAATCATCGAGATACCTGCGCACGATCTCATCCACCAGTGATGACTTTCCTGAGCCACCCGTACCGGTGATCCCAAGTACAGGTGATTTTTTTGATCTTGCATCCAGTTTATCAATGAAAGTTCTTACCTCATCCGGGTTGTTCTCAGCAGCTGAGATCAGTTGTGCAATGGAATGGGGATGCTTTCTTTCAATATCCTTTACAGAAACACTTACATCCTTTCCCGTTGCATAATCTGAATTTTTCACCACATCGTTGATCATCCCCTGCAAACCCATTTGTCTTCCATCATCAGGTGAATAGATCCTGGCTATTCCATAAGCATGCAGTTCATCCATCTCCTCCGGCAGGATCACACCTCCGCCTCCGCCAAAGATCTTGATGTGTTCACATCCGCTGTCCTTCAGAAGGTCAAGCATATACTTGAAATACTCCATATGGCCACCCTGGTATGAGGTGATGGCCACTGACTGTGCATCTTCCTGAATTGCACAGTCGACAATTTCTTTTACAGACCGGTCGTGCCCCAGGTGTATAACTTCAACCCCGGTGGACTGTATGATCCGACGCATGATATTAATCGCTGCATCATGCCCGTCGAAAAGGGACGCAGCTGTAACAATCCGAACGTGGTTTTTTGGCTTATATATTTCCGGCTTTTCGTTCATCTTAATCGCTCATATTTGGAATACAGGCAAATATATGACTAATTCGGCAATTGAAACTTATCGACCTCACAGGTTCCGGTACCTGTGAGGTCGCTCACACTCATTAATTTAAATATATTCTAAACGATATTATTGCTAATATTGTTTACATTAACATGTGAAGCGTATTCACCTAAATATCTGTTACTTATGAGCAAAGCAATTATTTTTGCGATCAGTATTATAATCACTCTGGGTATATTTTCATTCACTTCTTATCGTATCTACCGCTTCTTCAGCCTGACAAAACCTTTTCCGGTTAAAAACTGGGGGAAACGCTTCATGGTGATGATGACCGTAGCCTTCGGACAAACAAAGATCTTCAGGCGTCCTGTAGTGGGATTTATGCATGCCCTGGTCTGGTGGGGGTTTATTGTGATCCTTATCGGAAGCATCGAAATGATCATCGATGGATTGTTTGGTACTGAGAGGGTTTTAGCGGTACTTGGACCTGTTTATGATATTATTACCGGCCTTGGCGATATATTTGGGTTTGTCATCTTGCTAATGATCATCGCTTTTCTTTTCAGGAGATTGTTTTTACATATTAAGCGGTATGCCGGAATTGAAATGAAACACAAATCCCACATGGATGCCAATATCGCGCTTTCGCTGATAGGCCTGCTCATGGTCACCCTACTGGGAATGAATACTTTTTACCTGGTATATGCAAGTTCTGTGGGACATGAGATAGTGGGCATTTACCCGGTAAGTTCATATCTTGCCGGCTTATTTGGAAACCTTCCTGAATCGCAGGCACATCTGTGGCATGAGATCAACTGGTGGGGACACATCCTCTTCATATTCCTGTTTGCCAATATATTACCTTACTCTAAGCACTTTCATGTATTCATGTCGGTTCCCAATGTTTTTCTCAGCAGGCTGGAACCCCTGGGCTATCTTCCCAATATGCCTGAGATCACAGATGAGGTGAAATTGATGATGGATCCCAATGCTGCCTTTGCCGATCCCCCTCCGGAAGAAGAAGGCCAGATTTCCCGCTTTGGTGTGCTTGATGCGGAAGATGTCACCTGGAAGAACTACCTCGACTCACTCTCATGTACAGAGTGTGGGCGGTGTACGGAAGTATGCCCTGCTAATATAACGGGTAAATTGCTCTCTCCGCGAAAAGTATTGATGGATCTGAGGGCACGCATGAAGGAAAAAGCTCCCGGACTGTTAAAAAACAAAGATTACAATGATGAGAAATCCCTGGTCAGAAGTTATATATCCGAAGAAGAACTCTGGGCATGTACTACCTGTAACGCCTGTGCACAGGAATGCCCTGTCAACATCAACCATCCTTCATTGATAGTAGATATGCGCAGATACCTGGTGATGGAAGAATCGGCTGCGCCGGGTGAGTTAAATGCTATCTTTTCCAACATTGAAAACAATGGTGCCCCGTGGCAATTTTCTCCCGAAGACCGTATGCTTTGGGCCGAAGGCCTCAATGTGCCATTAATGGCAGATATGCAAGCTTCCGGGAAAAAACCCGAATACCTTTTATGGATAGGTTCTGCCGGAGCATTCGACGACAGGTATAAAAAGGTATCAAAAGAACTGGTTAAGGTTCTAAATCACCTGAAAGTGGATTATGCAGTACTTGGTACCGAAGAGGTTGACAGTGGTGACGTTGCCCGCAGGGCAGGGAATGAAATGCTGTTTCAGATGCAGGCATTGATGATGATCGAGACCATGAATATGTACGGTGTGAAAAAGATCCTCACCGCCTGTCCGCATGATTATAACACCTTTAAGAACGAATACCCCGACCTGGGTGGTAATTTCGAGGTGGTCCACCATAGCCTGTTCCTCAGTGAGATGATCAAAAAAGGCAAGTTGAAGCTTAATGCAAATGGTTTTGCCGGAAAGAGGATCACATTCCATGACCCCTGCTACCTCGGACGGGCCAATGGCGAATACAAGGCGCCACGTGATGTTGTTTTAGCCGTTGAGGGCAGTACCATGGTTGAGATGAAGCGTAACAAAAGTTTTGCATTATGTTGCGGGGCCGGCGGAGGCCAGATGTTCAAAGAAGCCGAAAAGGGCGATAAGGAAGTTTTCCTTGAGAGAATTGAAGATGTTATTGAATGCAAAGCCGATATTGTTGCAACCGCATGTCCTTTCTGCATGGTAATGATGACCGATGGCATCAAATACAAGAACCGGGAAGAGGATATGAAGAATTATGATATTGTGGAGCTGGTGAGTATTGGGCTGGGAATCGCCTGATCTCACGGGTCCTGGACCTGTGAGGTCCGTCTTAGTTCACCACAAGCTTCTTTTGCCCAAGGATCTCGCTTGCAGTTTTAAGTATCATATGATATAAGCCCGGCGGATATGCAGAGACATCCACCCGATACTGTTTTGTTCCGGGAAGTATCATCACCTTATCCATCTCCCTGCCGGTTATATCATAAATGACCATTTCTCCTTCAACTTTTACCTTCAGCATTCTGCAATATATTGACGTGCTTGCAGGATTAGGATAGATATCAAATACAATGTCATTATTAGTATATAATTCATTTTCACCCAGGCCGGCATCATGATGATAGTTGATCGCGCTGTATACGCTACCGCTTGTATCAACACTGAATTGAACTACAGGATACCCAACATCATTAGCCAAATATTTATAATTAATGGTGATTGTGGTATTAGTTTCAAGGTATACCCAAAAACCAATAAGTTTCAGCCAGGCCGAATCTATCCTAACCCTGACATCCCTGAGGCGCAGTACATCCCCGCTCCATATGGGAGTAGTTAATTCCCCCCAGGCATCAACCTTCGTGTTCACGGAAGTAACAACTTTTACCCGGATTGAATCAGCCGGTGGAGTTGGGCTGGGAAGCACCACTTCTACTACAGATATTTGATCCATGCTGTCGAGATAATTCACAGGAAAACTGAACATAACCTCAGGCGGATCGAAGTTTGCAACTATATCCTCAAAGATATCGTAGCTACCTGCTAAACCATCAATCTGGAAGATAAAGTTGTTCTTTGTAGTATACGCATAAGCATCTTCGTACATCCCCTCCACTGCAATATTTGATGTGGGAAAACTTGATGCATAGGGCGTTCCGGCAGGATCAGAAAAATAGATCATGCTAGTTGTGTCCATTACAAAAGCTGAGAAGTCCCAGTGCTGTGCTGTACCCGGAGGGCCTGGATCGAACCCGGTAGGCACATCCGCAACATTTGCAAGCTTAACAGAATCGCCAACATCCAGCAGATCATTTGACGAAATGGTAATCTGGGCATAGGTACTCATAAAGAATACCGAGCCCAATATGAATAACAGGATTTTTTTCATATCATAGAAGTATAATGAGGTCACAGGTACAAGGACCTGTGAGGTCATGTTTTTAAGATGCTTTCATTTCCCTGATAGCGGTGATCAGTTCGGGAAGTACTTTCTGGACATCACCTACGATTCCGTAATCGGCTGCTTCAAATATTGGCGCATCCTTATCGGTATTCACTGCCACGATACATTTTGAGGAGCTCACACCGCCAAGATGCTGAATAGCACCCGAGATTCCCATGGCAAAGTATAAGTTTGGAGCAATGATCTTGCCTGTCTGGCCAACATGTTCTTCATGTGGGCGCCAGCCTTCATCCGATACCGGACGTGAGCAAGCCAGTGCAGCACCCAATTCAGCAGCAAGCTCTTCGAGCGGAGCCCAGTTATCGGCATTTTTCATACCGCGTCCACCTGAAACTACAACATCAGCGTCAGAGAGAAGGACTTTTCCGGTAATTTTATTTACATCCAATACCTTAGTTGCAAAATCAGCATCATTGAGAGCCGGGCTGAACACCTCAACAGCAGCATCACCACCGGTTTCTGCAATTTCAACAGAATTCTGGAAAAGTGTCAGAATCTTTTTATCAGATTTGATCACCACATTGGCAAATGCTTTGCCGGTAAACACTTTTTTGCTCACAGTGAATGGATCGTATGAAGATGGCACAGCGTTCACACCGGAGGCAATTCCGGCTTTCAGTTTAACTGACACGCGTGGTGAAAGAGCTTTGCCGGTGAAGTTATTTGCAAAGATGATCACCTGTGCACCTTCATTTTCGGCTGCTTCAGCAATGACAGATGCATATGCTTTATTGATCAGCACATTTAATCTTTCATCGGTAGCTGAGAGTACTTTATCAGCTCCGTAATTACCAAGTTTTTTTAATCCTGCTTCATCAACAGCACCGATTGAGAGGGCTGTTACTGTGGTGCCAGACCGGTCAGCGATCTGCTTGGCATATGAAACAAGCTCAAAGCTCAGTTTCTTAAATTTGCCATCCCAGTTTTCAGTATATACTAATACGGACATTATTCTAAATTTTTAATTTTGAATTTTGAATTTTAAATTGCTTTTGCTTCATTGTGGAGCAGGTCGACCAGCTCTTTCACATTGTCGGCATCTACCATTTTACATGCTGACTTTGCAGGTGGAAGGTCATAGCTGACAAACTCTGTCAGGGCAGCT
>DAOVZP010000337.1 GCA_030635045.1 Bacteroidota bacterium
GATAAAAGAAGAGAAAACAGCATACCGACTGCAATCACTTGTTTCAGGCAAAATATTCGAAGACAGCGGATGGATCCTTGACCCTCCGGGAGAAACAGCACCGGGCTTTGTCAGGGCATTATACGAAAACAGGCAATTACACCTGAAGGGCAATGATCATGGACTGTATACTTTCGCCGATTGGCTTCCTATAAACCGTATGCTCCGGGGCTCCCACCCACCGGTAACATACAAAAGTGACGGACTTGCAAATACCCTGGGACTTAAAAACCTGTACATCACCTTTAGTGGGTATTGGCCGGAAAAAGGCGCTTTAATGGCTACCTGCTCATTCAAGGAAACTGAAGCTTATTCTGTATGCGGACGTCTGGATCCGGTACAGGATAAGATCCTGGTGGTGGCCTCTGCCGGAAATACAGCACGATCATTCGCCCGCGTGTGCTCTGATAACAATATCCCACTTCTTTTAACTGTCCCCGAAGATAATATCGATGTTTTATGGTTCGACAGGCCCATTAAGGACAATGTGAAACTGATTGTTTCCCGCTCCGGAAGTGATTATTTTGACGCCATTCACTTATCCAACCTTGCCTGTCAACTGGATCATTTCATAGCAGAAGGAGGCGCGAAAAATGTGGCCAGACGAGACGGGATGGGAACAACCGTTCTTTCTGCTACTACCACCATTGGTGAAATACCGGAGTATTATTTCCAGGCAGTGGGGAGCGGTACAGGAGCCATCGCCGCATGGGAAGCAAACCTTCGATTGATAGAAGACGGCAGGTTCGGAAACAGGAAAATGAAACTCATGGTTTCACAAAATAAGCCCTTTACCCCCATCCATGATGCATGGAAGGCAGATTCAAGGGCCATGCTTCCCCTCGATGACCAACTTGCACGCAAACAAGTAGAAGAGATCATGGCAAAAGTACTTTCGAACAGGAAACCTCCTTATTCCCTCATCGGAGGGCTTTACGATGCCATGAAAGATGCCGGAGGGGATGTGTTGCTGGCATCAAATGAGGAAGCGATGAATGCTGCAGCTTTATTTGAAGAAACGGAAGGTATCGACATCCATCCGGCGGCCGCCGTTGCCACCGCAACATTAGTCAATGCTGTTAAAGAAGGTCAGGTTCAGAAAGATGCACTCATCATGCTGAATATCACCGGAGGCGGTGAAGAAAGGTTCAAGCAGAAAAATGAGCTTCACTATCTTAAGCCATCCCTGGTTTTTGATATAGATCCGGATCTTAATGAGGTGAAGGAAAAACTGGAGCAGTTATTTCAGTTTTAATATCTGGTTGCTGGTTGCTGGTTTCGAACCGCTGGTTGAGGAGTTTTCTCCCCCGATGGCTATCGGGGTGACTGAGAGATCCCCTTAGCTTGCTTTTTCTAAGAAGATTATTTTACTGGACAGTAATCATCTATAATCCAAAATTCAACATCCAACACCCTCTTCCCCTCAATCGCTCAATCGCTCAATCACTCATCCCCTCATCCCCTCTTATTTTAAAGAAGGTGATATGCATTTATTTAATTTTGTATCTTAGTCAATTCTTAAAAATTCGATTTTCAGTCATGAATTAATACCATCTTATTATGCGTTCACTTTTTTTCAGAAGTATATTTCTTATTTCATTAGGTTCTTTTCTTTGGATCTCCTGTGGCAGCAAGGAACAGGCGACACCTCCTCCGCAGCAGATCAGTGTAGTACAAGCCCTTCAGAAAGATGTTCCAATATACAGGGAATTTATCGGTGAAGTATATGGGGAGAAAGACATCCCGATACGGGCCAGGGTAGAAGGATTCCTAGAAGGCATCCACTTCGATGAAGGATCTGATGTTAAAGAAGGCCAGTTACTTTACACTATTGATCCCAGGCCTTTTGAAGCTGATGTTAACGCACAGCAAAGCTTAGTTGCAGAAGCCAAAACCATGATGATCAAGGCGAAGAGCGATCTTGACAGGTATAAGCCTCTTGCTGAGCTAAACGCGGTAAGTAAAAGTGACCTGGATGCCGCCCAGGCCGAGTATGATGCATCTGTGTCATCGCTTGAGGCAGCGAAAGCAAACTTAAGATCTACTCAGATCCAACTCGGGTATACAAAAATATACTCCCCCATCAACGGCATCATCGGCATTACAAAAGCCAGGGTGGGTGATTTTGTTGGCAAAGACCCAAACCCGGTAATCCTGAATACGGTTTCTGAAACCAGCAATGTAAAAGTTAGGTTCTACATCACCGAAACTGATTACCTCTATTTATCACGGGAATACATTGAAAAAATGAGTCTGAAGGCTGAAGGAGAGCCTGATCCGGAAAGAGAACCCAATATTGAACTCATTCTCTCCGACGGATCCGTATATGAAGAAAAGGGTACAGTTGATTTCATCGACAGGAGTATCGATGCATCTACGGGTTCCATGCTCATCCAGGCAAATTTTCCAAATCCAAAACTGATCCTGCGCCCGGGACTCTACGCTAAAGTGAAAGTTATTGCAAGAAACATTAAGGATGCCATCCTGATCCCACAGCGTTGTATCATGGAATTACAGGGACTGCATTCAGTATATGTGGTCAACGACAGCAATATTGTTGAATCACGTCAAATCACCACCGGGCCTACCATAGGGGATTACTGGCTGATAGAGGAAGGGCTCAAAGCCAATGAAAAAGTAGTGATCGATGCATTGCAAAAAGTCAGGCCTGATATGGAAATCATCCCGGAAGTCATCGAATTTGAAAGCAAAACCAATCTTCAATAAGCAAAGCTATGGCAGCAGATAAAGGAAATTTTTTCGTTCACCGTCCAATTGTTGCAATGGTTATTGCCATCGTGATCGTGATCGTTGGTTTGGTATCGCTGATTGGTTTGCCAATTGAACAGTATCCCAACCTGACCCCTCCCATCGTTCAGGTCAGAGGTACATAC
>DAOVZP010000173.1 GCA_030635045.1 Bacteroidota bacterium
ATGGAACCGTCTATGTGGGAACCGGAGAAGGGTTTACCGTCCAGAATTACTCCCTTTTTCAGGACTTAAACTACAATGGTGCCTTTGTCGGGACAGGGATATATAAATCCACTGACGGTGATAATTTTTCATTGTTGTCTGCCACAGCCCCGGTTGCGAATGATGATACCGTTGCCTTTGCTTTTATCAATCGGCTGGCAGTTAATCCTAACAATGACGTAGTTTGGGCATCAACAAACAAAGGGGTTTGGTACAGTTCTGATGCAGGCCTTACCTGGAATATTGCCAGGGTAGGCGATACTGCTTTCCTGATCGGCCCATCCTGCGATGTAAAAATTGGTTCAGACGGAATTACTGCAGTATCGGTTAACGGATTAGCATATATCTCTGATAGCGGACATCCTAACCAATTCGTATTGCATTCTTCTGACACCTTCAACCTGCCTTATGAAAATGTTGGCCGTACTGAATTCGCAATTGCACCGGGCAATCCTGATATTCTGTATGCAACGGTAATCAACGACGGGGGTGGACTGATCAATGTTTACAGGTCTGACGACAGAGGCGTTCACTGGAGGATCATTGCTCCGGGCGGAAGCCAAAACCTTAATTTCTTTTCCCCCGACAACAATACAAGTCAGGGACAGGGTCTTTATGACAATGTTCTTGTTGTTTTCCCCGATGACCCCGACAGGATCCTCTTAGGGGGTATTGATATGTGGGAAGGAACCAAGATCGATGAAACAGGATTCTTCGAGTGGACACAGAGGTCTTTAGGCATAATACCCGAGATATTCCCATTCTTTATACATAGCAACCATCACATCTACACTTTCCGGCCTGGTGTTTCAAATCAAATTTTTATTGGCCATGATGGTGGTATCTCCGAAGGAAGCATCAACTCACAATATTTCGAATTTATCACCCGGAACAAAACTTATAACACTTCTCAGTTTGCTACCGTTGGGTACGGTGGGGAACTAAAGAGAGTTGTTGGTGGCACGCATGGTGCCGGCACCCGATACATCAATGGACATGGCAACCCTGCCAGTGCTCAAAATGGCACACAGATATGGTTCGACTTTGACCCCACAGGAGGAAATGGTGGTGATTGTTTCGTTTCTATCATCGATCCGCTTGTTTTCATTTACACACAAACACCGGGAGAGAATTTCAGAAGGTCAGAAGATGAAGGCGAAAACTTTTCCAACACCTTCCTCTCCACCGGTATCCAGGTACCTACCGATACTTACATCACACCATGCCTGTATTGGGAAAACTTTGAAAACGAATACAGCCGCGACTCTGTTGATTTCACCACCCATGTGGAACTCGCTTCCGGAGCAGAAGTTATGGTCAGCAGTGGTAACAGAGGCTATCCCTTCGAATATATACTCCCTGCAGTGCTGGACTCCGGTGAAACCATCCGTGTGAAGGATATTATCTCTTCCAAGTACTTCCTGGGAACAAACGATGCCATTTGGATGACATACGACATACTTGATTTTGGTGGTGTGCCGGAATGGTTTGTTATTACCAATAAAGCAAAATCAGGTTTCGATGGCCAGGCTCAATCCATGGGCATGTCATCAGATGCCAATTATCTCTTTGTCGGAACAATGGAAGGCGAACTGTTCAGGATCGCCAACATTAAAAATGCTTATGATTATGACAGGGCAGATATTAACAGCCCTTATTGTATTATAGCTACCACCTACATTCCTTTGATAAACCCTGTTACACAGGCACAAAATACACAGGTGGTTACTTCTGTATACGTTGATCCGCAAGATCCTGCTCACGTAATCGTCACCTTAGGCAACTATGGCAACGACCACTACGTATTCAGTACAAGCAATGGACTGGATGCAGAGCCGGTCTTTACATCCATCCAGGGTGACCTTCCAAAGATGCCCGCTTATTCGTCTATCATTGAGATGAGTAATTCTAACACCGCCATTGTTGGTACTGATATGGGTATGTATATTTCAGAAAACATCGATGCTGCCACTCCCAACTGGGCCTTATTGGCACAGGATATCGGCAAAGTACCGGTATTCCAGCTCAGACAGCAACTTGTCGCCAAAGAGCCTACCGTAATAAAATACTGGGATGGGGTTGACACTCTTGTTGAAACTTATCCGGGCACACAGAATTTTGGTGTGATCTATGCAGCTACTTATGGAAGGGGAATGCATTATACCAGGAACTTTGAAAAACCTGTCAGCATCTTCGCACCTGGTACTGAAGTACACGCTTCTGCTGTTAAAGTATTTCCGAACCCTGTAAGCAATACAGCAACCATTGAATATACATTGGATAAGAAAACAGAAGTGATCTTATCAGTATTTGATATCAACGGTAAAATGATCCTTAGTGAGAAAATGACCCGGTCTGCCGGGACACATCATTATCAACTGGATTGCGGCTCATTGCCTCGTGGCACATATGTTACAAGCATACACAAGGGCAAGACCGTAGAAACAGGAAAATTCATCGTTGTACACTAATTCACGATAATCTAACAATAAATTAACACCATATAAAAAGAACGGACATGAAAAAATTATTATCCACGCTACTTTTTCTTTTCGTCGTTGCCATATTCAGTTTTGCTCAAACAGATGTCTATCCTCCTACACTCATGGAGCCTGAAAATGGCGATGATGGCCAGATGCCTGATGTGATCCTTAATTGGGCAGCTGTTGCCGGATCCGGCGGAATTGTTGAGTATGAAGTCCAACTCGATGTTACAGATGCATTTACCGATCCGGTCATCTACCCTCTATCAGAATTTACCGGCCTTCAGATGGAATTGCTGCTCTTCGGACAAGAATACTTTTGGAGGGTCAGGGCCAGTGAAGGAAGTGATATCTCAGACTGGTCGGATATTTTTTCATTCGTGGTTTTCGAGACGGTTGTTCTGAATAAACCAAATGACCTTGCTGAAGACCAAGATCCTGATGTTTTATTGAAAGCCAAAGACAGGATAGGGTCAACAGTGATTACAGGTGTGGAGCACTTCGAGTTTCAGGCCGATACTTCAGCTAACTTTGATAGCCCGCTACTTTTTGAAGGTGTCAGTGAAACCTACACAATATCTGCAAGCTTTCTCCATTTTGGGGAAATCTATAACTGGCGTGCCAGGGCTACACATTCAGCTGATAACAGTGCCTGGTCTGACGTAAGAACCTTTGAGGTTATACCCGCTCCTGAACTTGACGATCCATCTACAGGCTCCACTGACATGGGACTTGAAAATGTTCTTGAATGGGATGAACTATCAGGTGTTCTGGATTATGAGATCGAACTTGCCGACAATGACGCTTTTACAGGATCAATAAAACTGATCACTGAAGAAACCGAATATACAACAGATGGTTACCTCACCTTCGATCAGGAATACTTCTGGAGGGTCAGGGCAAATCATGCTACCGACACGTCATACTGGTCGGAAGTGTGGGATTTCAAAACCATCACCACGGTTGCATTATCCCTGCCTTTAGATGGAGCCACTGATGTTGGTATTAGCCCTCGCCTGGAATGGGATATGGTTAGCGGAGTTGATTTTTTCCAGGTACAATACGATATTACCCCTAACTTCGAGGAACCTTGCTGTATTCAAGAGATCGAAGGAACCGATGATTACTTCCAGGTAATAAATATCCTTGAAAAGGACTGTACCTATTATTGGCACTGCCGTACCATGAAAGGAATCGACACCACTGCATGGAGTGAAACATGGTCATTTACCACTGAACCTGAGATTGGCATCAGCGAAACAGCTTTTGATGATAGTAATATTAATATATATCCAAATCCCAGCAGCGGTAAACTATATATTGATGTAGCAGGTGAAGAAAATGCCGAAGTCACTGTTTACGTCATGGACCTTCTTGGCCAGATACATGTAGAAGAGAATATGTTATTCGGACAGGGCAACACGATCAAAACCCTGGATCTTAATGATCTTGCCAATGGCCTGTACCTTGTGAAACTCACAAATGGTAATCAAAGCTATTCGCATAAGATCACTGTTTATAAGTAACTAACCAAAAACCGAAAATCAAAAAAGCCCTCCGGATGACTGGAGGGCTTTTTTATTGTCGATATTCGATATTGATATTCGATATTTGGTCTTAACAATCAATCATATCTTTTCCCGAAGCTGATTCCGATATAAAATGTAAGGAAGAAGGAATGCTCAGGGTTGAAAGCCATGATAGCTACAGGAAATGGATAAAAGTCGAGGGCGGCGCCTGTTTCAATTGCTTTAATGGAGGAGTTATAATTGCCAAACTCAAAATTCAATCCTAACTTGGCATAGAGGCCGGGATGCAGGCTGGTATTCTCAATACCACTGGTAAAGGGGGCACGCCCATAAATATTATCCAATCCATGGGTCTCGGGATTGTATCTCTCAACGTCAATGGTGTAATCTTCGTCTTCAGGGGAATAGTTCAACACATAAAGGTATATTGGTTTTGCCAGAGCCAGTGAAAAACCGCCAAAATATATGAAGCGAAGCTCTATCCCACCCCAGTATGGTTTCCTGTTCAGCAAACGTTTAATGCCGATCCCGGCCCTGAGTACGTATACATGGTTTAGCTTCCCGTACACATAGCTTTTCGCATTATTAAAATAAGGGTTGATGGTTTTTATTTGCTTAGGCGATTTAAGGCTTACGGCATCGATCTCCCACTGCAATGATCTTTTATAGCTTAGATTCTTACCTTTCCTGATGTGAAAACCCCATCCCCTGGAATGCAGTATCAGGCCTCCAGTAAACTCCCTCCTCAGCAATACCCTGTCAGAAATAGAGTCATAAACCGGCTCCGTGGGCTTTTGTTTACGTTCCTTTCCGGTTTCCTGCTCCTGACCCGACATAAAAAGACCCGCCATTATCAGGAGGGTCGTCAATATTATG
>DAOVZP010000118.1 GCA_030635045.1 Bacteroidota bacterium
ACAGACGTACTCAAATCCAAAGCATCATAGCTTGTTGAGAAAGCATGTGCGGAAGAAGACCTCCCACAACCCGACCCGGACATTGAAACTTTATCAGTGATCATATATTTTGGTCCGGTGATCAAGCACTCTTTTCGTGAGACTATGCGAATGGCACTCGGAAAGCTGACATACGGCATTGAATCCAGGATGGTATTCGATCTCTTTGCAGCAAAGGTTTCTGAGCTGCTTGATACTGAAAGCACCCTTGAATATGATCCAAGCGGGATCATCCGGATCGAGGAAAAAAATGCTGTGAACATTCACACAGAAATAATTCCGAATTCTGTCCAGCATAATATTCCGGCATGGGCTGTTTTTGCCATGTTTTTTATTCTGATTCCCCTCACTGCCAATATTATCAAAGAAAGAAACAGCGGAAGTATGCTGCGGATCCGGCTTATGCCCGGCTCTTATTGGGTAACTATCATGGCAAAGATCATCGTTTACCTTATCATCAGCATCATTCAATTCATACTGATGCTTCTGGTCGGAATCTTTATCCTGCCTCTTTTTGGCCTCCCGCTCCTGGAGCTGGGAAATCACATTTTTGCACTGCTCATCATGGTCGTTGCTACCGGTCTGGCAGCTACCGGTTATGGCCTGGCACTTGGATCTATTGCCAATACACCTGAGCAAGCTGCAGCCTTCGGGTCTGTTTCGGTTATTATTTTTGCAGCCCTGGGGGGTATCTGGGTACCCGTTTTTGTGATGCCCCCGATGATGCAGAAATTCAGTATTATCTCCCCACTCAACTGGGGCCTGGAAGGCTTTTATACCATCTTTTTGCGCAATGGCAACCTCATTGATATTTTACCCTGGGCTGCCTTGCTCACTACATTCTGCATTATTTCTATGTCTGTAGCATTTTATTTCCTGAGGCTGAAAAGGAATTAATGCGGCATGAAACCCGGCATCCATAAAAGGGGGTATCATCCTTAAATTTTTGCTATTTTCGCAGTGCTATGAAACCGGTATTTGCAGGCGCAGAAAATATCATCTCTTCCCTTGGGTTCAGTGCTGTTGAAAACATCAGCAACATCCTGACCGGCAATACCGGAATTGCCATCGACGACAGCGGAATTTATTTCCCCTCCGCCCTGCCACTGTCAAAAGTGGATTATGCACAACTTGAAAATCTGTTTGCTGGCACTGTCCCGGGCGAACAGGGAAAATTTACCATGCTGGAGAAAATGTTCATCCTTTCCATTACGGATGCGCTACAACAAAGCAATATCAATATCACTTCCCCTGACACCCTTCTCATCATCACCACCACCAAGGGCAATATTGACCTGCTTGATCCTGACCTGCAAAAAGAATTTGGGAAACAAAGGATCTTTCTGCATGAGATGGCAAAGGTGATCACCGGTTTTTTTAATAATCCCAACCGGGTCATGATCATTTCCAATGCATGTATTTCCGGCGTGCTGGGCATTGTTTATGGTGAGCGGCTGATCAGATCCGGCAAGTACCGGAATGTGATTGTAAGCGGAGGGGACCTGATGTCGGAATTTATTGTTTCCGGTTTTCAATCTTTCCAGTCGCTGAGTGAAAAAGCCTGCAAGCCTTTTGATAAAAGCCGTGACGGCCTGACACTGGGTGAAGGATGTGGCACGATCATCATGTCGTCCGGGGCTGATTCGTTCAATGATATTGATGTCAGGGTACTCGGAGGGGCCGGAAGCAATGATGCCAACCATATTTCCGGTCCATCGAGAACCGGAGAGGGCCTTTTTCTTGCTATACGACAGGCCATGAACCTGGCCGGGATCATACCGGAAAAGATTGATAGCATTTCAGCCCATGGCACTGCAACAGATTATAATGATGAAATGGAAGCCATAGCTTTTAGCAGGGCCGGTTTGGAGTCTGTTCCCCTGAACAGCTATAAAGGATACATTGGACACACCCTGGGTGCCGCAGGGGTGATCGAAGCAGCTATTTCCCTTCGGTCGATGAAAATGAATATGCTTTTCCGCTCCGCGGGATATGAACATCACGGCGTGACAAAAAAAATAAGTGTCATCAAGGAAAATATGGAGAAAGAGATCAATACCTGTTTGAAAACCGCTTCGGGATTCGGGGGCAGCAATGCTGCCGTGATCTTTCAAAAAGTATAAAAATGTCACTTGTAATACGAAAATATTGCTCTATCGTGAATGCCTGCATCAATGTGGATGGCAAGACAGCATTCAGTGATCCGGAACAGGATGGCTTCAAAAAATTCATCAGGGCGGCATACAGGCATTTCGAGACTGATTATCCAAAGTTTTTCAAGATGGACAGTCTCAGCAAACTGGGTTTTCTCTCAGTAGAGGTATTATTAAAGGGAGAAAGCATCAGCGGCAAATATCCGATAGAAAAAACCGGTATCATCCTGACCAATGGCAGCTCTTCATTGCAGGTTGACGAAAAGCACTGGGATACCATTCGCAACCGTGAGCAGTATTTTCCCAGCCCATCCAATTTTGTGTATACACTGCCTAATATTATGGCGGGGGAAGCAGCTATCAGGCATGAATTCCGGGGGGAAAATACAGTTTTGATCAGTGAAGGCTTTGATGCTGAACTGATCTTCAACATTACGGATCTGGCTTTTAAAACCGGGTCGCTGGAATCTTGTATCTGTGGTTGGGTAGAACAATATGAAGACAATTATGAATCATTGCTGTTTCTGGTAGAGCAATCAGGGCATGAAAATATGGTAGAAAAATCGGAGGAAGATGTTATCTTTGAGCCTTCAACTCTCCTGAAAATATATAAACAAGAATTATAATGGAAGAATTAATTAAAAAGCTGAAAGTAGAGATAATTGAGGTGTTGAACCTGGAGGAGATGGAGCCAGGAGATATCGATAGCGATGCAGCACTTTTCGGCGAAGGCCTTGGCCTGGATTCCATTGATGCGCTGGAGCTCATCGTCCTCCTGGAAAAAAACTACGGTATCAAGATCGAGGATCCCAAAGACGGCCGCAAGATCTTTTTCTCGATTCGGACCATGGCTGAATTTATCACTGAAAATCAAAAATAATTGCATGGGCAGGGTTGTGGTTACGGGTATGGGGATCATTACTGCCATTGGGAACAATGTTGCGGAAAATTTTGATTCACTGATAAGCTGCAAACACGGAGTCGGGCCGATAAGCTACCTTGAAACCTCTCACAAGGGGGAAATCCCTGCAGCTGAGATCAAACTCAGCAATGCAGAACTGGCTGCCAGATCCGGCATCACAGAACCCGATTTTTATACACGCACGACTTTATTTGGGCTGATAGCTGCACAACAGGCTTTTGATTCCGGCATCAGCCGCTACGATATCAAGGATAACAAAAGAACTGCACTGGTTTCCTCCACCACTGTTGGCGGGATGGATAAAACTGAAAAGTACTATCACGATTATCTTGAAAGCGACAGGTATTCACGTTTTGTGCAAACACATAATTGCAGCGACAGCTCGATGAAGATCTGTGATCATCTCGGGCTTCGGCATACAAACATAACCATCAGCACGGCATGTTCATCCTCCCTCAATGCCATAATGTTTGGGGCCAGGCTGATCAGGCACGGCCTGGCAGACAGGGTGATAGCAGGTGGTACAGATGCGCTTTCGAAATTTACCCTGAATGGGTTCAACACCCTTATGATACTCGATCATGAGCACTGCCGTCCAATGGATGCCGGCCGTAAAGGCCTCAATCTCGGGGAAGGTGCAGCATACATAGTTCTTGAATCGGCGGAAGAGGCCAGCAAGCACAATAAAGAAATTCTATGTGAGCTCAGCGGATATGCCAATGCCAATGATGCCTACCATCAGACCGCCAGCTCCCCTGACGGCTTTGGCCCTTACCTCGCCATGAAAGGGGCATTGGACATGAGCGGACTGAAAGCTGATCAGATAAGCTATATAAATGCACATGGAACAGGAACCGACAACAATGACCTGACAGAGGGGCTGGCCATAGATAAGATCTTCGCACCCAATATTCCGCCGGTATCATCAACCAAACCTTATACCGGCCATACTCTTGCTGCAGCAGGCGTGGTCGAAACAATTTTTTCTATCCTTGCCATTAAACATCAACTGCTTTTCCCAAACCTCAACTTCAGGCAAAGGATTGAAGAGCATAATTTTGAGCCCATTAAAAATTTACAGGAGGCAGAGATCAACCACGTTGTAACCAATTCATTCGGCTTCGGCGGAAATGATTCAAGCCTTGTTTTGTCAAAGTATTAAGATGGAAGCATATATCAGGGGCATAGGGAATATTTCACCTCAAAACAGCTGGGATAATGCTGTTTTCCCGGGCGAGATGGTACTGTACGAAGGCAACCGCCTGAAATGCATTGAGCCCGATTATAAGGAATTCATTAAGCCCATCCAGATGCGCCGCATGAGCCGTACCCTTAAAATGGGGGTGTCGGCAGCCGGCAGATGCCTGCGTGATGCCGGCATTGAGGCTCCCGATGCCATCATTGTCGGGACCGGACTGGGAATGATGCAGGATACAGAGAAATTTCTCAATGCCATCCTCGACAATGACGAGAAATTCCTTACCCCCACATCTTTCATACAGTCGACACATAATACGGTGGGAGCCCACATCGCAGTTATGCTGAAGTGCAATAAATATAACCTCACTTACGTGCATGAGAATATTTCTTTTGAAGAAGCATTGCTCGACAGCCTGATGCGTATCAAAGAAGACCCTTCAGAAAAGATACTGCTTGCAGGGATCGATGAACTTACAGACGAGTATTTTACAATTACCGACAATGCAGGCTTCTGGAAAAAAGACATAGAGGGGAACTCCGAGCTGCTCAAACACAGCAGTTCCGGCTCCATCGCCGGGGAAGGAGCAATATTTTTTGTTGTCAGCGGGGAAGAACATCCCGGCAATTATGCACGTTTTGCGGGAGTGGATACTTTTTACAAGCCGCTTTCTGATGATGAAACTGAAAGTTTTATCAGGGAGTTCATCAGCTCAAGGGGCTTGGAATTTCAAGATATAGATCTGCTGATCACCGGCATGAACGGGGACAACGAGGGTGATAATGTGTACAGGAGAATTCAGGAGAAGATGTTCCCCGGAACTCCAACGGCCTATTACAAGCACCTTTGCGGGGAATACTATACCTCTTCTGCTTTTGCCTCCTGGCTTGGTGCCATGATAATCAAAACCGGAAGCTATCCGGAAAGTATCATTATTAATGGCCTGAGGCCTGAGGGTGCTGTTAACAATATCCTGATCTACAATCAAACCAATAACACCAACCACGCATTAACCCTCCTATCGACATGTTAGCATACAAACATGTGGTGCTGATCCTGCTTGCCGGCTCGGTGATTGTTATTTCACTGGCCTGGGTGCTTGCTTTTCTGAGCGTTTGGCTTGTGCTCGCATTGATCCTGCTTAATCTTGCAGTTTTGTTCGGAGGGTCGCTCTGTGTTTGTTCAGGTCTGTACTTATATGCACATTGTAAGGGAACGGATGATAAAAAGCAAATTGTCATTACTTTCGACGACGGCCCGAATGCAGATGTAACACCGGGAGTGCTGGATATACTCAAGACACATAACATCAAGGCAGGGTTCTTTCTGATCGGGCGAAATATCGAAAAGAACCGGGAAATTGTGAAACGTACGCTCGGGGAAGGCCATATCATTGGCAACCACTCATGGTCACATAGAAAATCATTCGGTTTTTGGAGCAGCAGTAAAGTCATGGACGACCTCCGCAAAAATGAATTGCTTATTGAAAATATTTGCGGGAAAAAGGTCAATCTGTTCAGGCCACCCTTTGGTGTAACAAATCCAAACATTGCAAAGGCTGCACGATTATTGGATTATACC
>DAOVZP010000061.1 GCA_030635045.1 Bacteroidota bacterium
AACCTAGAGAACTGCATGAAGATAGAGCTTTTAATACAATGGTTTATACAAGAGAAGAGGTAGAACGCATTGCAGTTGTTGCCTTTGATATACCAAGTGCGATTGTTCAATAGAGGCACGTAAAATTAAGATAATGGCATCTTTAAGGTATCAACCTTAATAAATACAGGATAGATGTATATACCCTTTGGGGTAACCGGGTATGGTCATCCACCTTATTAACCAGCGATGGAATGCCTCTTGAATCATGGAACGGCCATGTCGATAATGATAAGAATGAAGAGATCGTACAGCCCGGCAACTATATCTGGAAAGTATCAGCAACTTTTGTTGATGGCTCTGTCTGGCGAGGCATGGAAGATACGAACGGTAATGTGGGAACTACAGGAACCGTTACAGTGATCCGTTAATAAAGCCATTTAATATAAATTCAGCCGGCAATTGTAATAATTGCCGGCTGAATTTATCCGCTCTCTGCCACCCGGCAATCCATCAACTTGTATTCTCAAAGCTGATCGAGACATCAATGTTTGAAAGAAAAGGAGCTCACGGGAACCTCTAATTGGCTTTTATCCTGCATATGCCGGTTATATGAAAGAAGTATTACTCAGTACTCTTTTAATGAGGTATTCATAAGTTCCGAACAGA
The DNA here is from genome assembly GCA_030635045.1 of Bacteroidota bacterium. Taxonomy (GTDB): domain Bacteria; phylum Bacteroidota; class Bacteroidia; order Bacteroidales; family B18-G4; genus B18-G4. The sequence goes on from DAOVZP010000061.1 coordinate 649, forward strand.
AGCGCTCACTGGCTCCGGATATAACAGTTGAATTGCGTGATGGCAACAATTTGCCCGACGTATAAGATTGAACGAAGCCAGGCCAGGTTTGGATGTTAATTATCGCGCAACCGGAGTGAAGCAGAGCTCGGCGAAGCTAATCTCCTAAATCGTGCAATCTCCTGCATCGCGCAATTAAAAAAGGCTGTCTCAATTTGTTTTGAGACAGCCCCTGAATAGAATTTCTTTTGGAGATTAGAACGGTGAACATTCCATAGGTTCGTTTCCACGGCGATACCTGGCAGAACCAATAACCTTTTGCTGGAACAGGGAGATATCATCAAATTCCATGATCAGCGTAATCTCGTGTGTCGGTCCTGTGAAAGAATACTCAGGATATATCACAACGTCATAACTATACATCAGCTTCAGGTTAGCCACGTCTGAGAATGGTATATTGAGCCCACCCATAAATGAGAACAGGCTATATGTGTCATATTCAAAAGATTCATTCTTATACCAAACCCCCAGGTAAACATGTGTGAAATAAAAATTAGACCCAAAAGCAAAATAGCTAAGTTTATTCTGGCTCTGGTAAAAGAATCCCGGATTGATCTTAAAACTTGAAGAACGGCGGTAAAAACCTCTGCTCTGCTCAAAATCCCAGATAAGGTCGATATGCGCCACCCATTTACGAGGCAATGGGGAAGTTCCTTCATACCATGATTCGTTCGGCCGTGTAAGGTGATGCAGTGCGCCACCAACAACCCCGGAAACGTTGTTCCCTTTAAACTGGAATAAAAGACCTGCTGAAAAATCAGGGTATGTAATTTTATTGGCATTGGGGGACATAAAAGATGTTGGATAAATATTTCCATACCTGGGATCCAGCTGATCAGGGAAGATGAGGTTGTCCCAGTTTATCCTTTTTTGCACAAAAGTTGCCTGTATACCCATTTGCATGATCATATAATCTGCGATGGGGACCCTTACAGAGGGCATAATACCGACGACCGTATGGTTTACCAGTCCCTGGGAGGCACTGTGGTTAGCAACAATGATCCCGAGGCCTCCGGCTCCGGGAAGGCCACGCTCAGCAACATCAGCAGAGAAAGAATAAGTCCTGAAACTTGCCGGGACCTTGACCATTTGCCTTCGATATGTAAACCGTGCCTTTAAGCCTGAAGTTAAACCCACATATGCCGGGTTGTAATAAGTTGGATTGTTATACCACTGAGAAAAATCAAAGTCCTGAGCGGTTATTCCGCATGTCAGCAGAAAGTTAAGGAGAATAAGTAAAGTAAATTTACGCTTCATGTCAGCTCTCAGATTAGTAAGGGACTTGCCTTAATTATTTTTTGGTTCTATTCATACGTTATCTTCATCGATAAGTTACAATAATTAAAGATGAAGAAACTACGGTCAGGTCTTTTTAAGATTGGGTGATTTTGATAACTTTAGATCGTGATAGTTTTGTTTATTTAAGATTCTGATAGTTTTGTTTATTTCAGATTGTGAAATTAAAAAAAAATTCCTTGTTTTTATGTATAATCAGAATAAATTATGCCAAAAGGCTTTGTATGATTATTATATATTTGCAACGCTATTAAAGATTTTAAACCAAAGTTATGAAAAAGATATCATTAACCCTAATAATCGGACTGTTTATTTTCACTTTAGTTGCCCAGGATTCTGAAAAAACCTTTACCCTTGAAAACGTTGTACAAAGAAATGCTTTTCGTGCCCAGAGTGTTTATGGGCTCAATTCCATGGCAAATGGCCGGCATTATTGCTCAAATAAGGCAGGAAATATAATTGTTTACGGATATAAGACAGGTGACCTGGTAGATACTCTCGTAAGGGCAGCAGACCTTATTCCTGAAGGATCTGAGGATTCAATCAGCATAAGAAGCTATACGCTCAGCAAGGACGAGAAGAAGATCTTGATACCCACCGAAACTGAGAGCATCTACAGATGGTCGTCTAAGTCAAACTTTTATATCTGGGATATAGATGAGCGTAAGCTCACTGCCCTGTCAGATAATGGAAAGCAACGGCTTGCTGATTTTTCGCCTGACGGAAGCAAAGTAGCTTTTGTGCGCGAAAACAATATTTTCATCAGGGACCTGGTAAATGGAAAAGAAATCCAGCTTACCACAGATGGGAAAGATCGTTTCATTATCAATGGAACCACCGATTGGGTCTATGAAGAAGAATTTGGCTTCACAAAGGGTTTTTTCTGGGCACCGGACGGGAACAAAATTGCTTTTTACAGATTTGATGAAAGCGAAGTAGTTGAATATGAAATGCAATTATGGGGGGATCTTTATCCCGGCATGCATAAGTACAAGTATCCGAAAGCCGGTGAAGATAATTCACTTGTCAGCATTCATATCTATGATCTGGCCGGCGGGAACATAATTCCGGTAGACATTGGAGAAGAAACAGACCAGTATATACCAAGGATCAAATGGACAGCCAGGCCGGGCGTACTATCCGTTCAACGTATGAACCGCCTGCAAAATAAACTTGAGATCCTTCTGGCGAATTCAGAAACCGGCGAAAGCCACGTTATTTACACCGAAGAAAACAAATATTATATTGATATAACCGACCATTTGACTTTTATTGATGAGGATCATTTTTTATTCACAAGTGAAAGGGACGGATATAACCATATATACTACTACGATCTCGATGGGAAACTAATAAAACAGCTTACTTCAGGTGAATGGGATGTGATGGGACTTGAAGGATATGATTCAAAACGGAAGCAGGCATTATTCATAGCTGCCCACTCCTCCCCTTTGAACCGGGAACTCATGAGTGTCAGCCTGGGAGGAAACATGAAACTCTTATCATCAGGCGTAGGCACGAATAGTGCCGGCTTCAGCAGTAATTTCGATTACCACATAAACACTTTCACCGATGCTAACACGCCCCCGTATATCACCGTAAATAAATATAATGGCCAAGTGGTGCGCGTGCTTGAAGAAAACACAGCCCTGATGGATAAATTAAAGGAATATGGCTATCAGAAGCGAGAATTTTTTACCATTCCTATCGATAATGATATCACACTGAATGCATGGCGGATCCTTCCGGATGGTTTTGATCCTGATAAAAAATACCCGGTACTTATGTATGTTTATGGAGGCCCCGGATCTCAAACAGTACAAAATAGCTGGGGAGGCGGACAACTCTGGTACCAGATGCTTGCACAGCATGGGATCATTTGCATTTCTGTCGACAACAGGGGTACAGGTGCCCGTGGTGAGGAATTCAAAAAGATGACATACCTGGAACTCGGGAAATATGAAACCATTGATCAGATTGCATCGGCAAAATTCCTTGCAGGCCTCTCCTGGGTCGATGATGAACATATCGGGATCTTTGGTTGGAGTTACGGTGGATTCATGTCCACACTCTGTATGACTAAAGGCGCTGATATTTTTGACGTCGGCATTGCTGTTGCTCCCGTCACCAACTGGAAGTATTACGATAATATTTACACAGAGCGTTTTATGCGCACACCGCAGGAAAACCCTGAAGGGTATGAAGATAATTCGCCAATCAACTTCACAGACCAGCTACAGGGGAAATACCTGCTTGTGCATGGTACTGCCGACGATAATGTTCATGTACAGAATACCATTGACCTGATAACTGCCCTTGTGGATTCAGACAAACAGTTTGAAATGCAGCTGTATCCGAATAAGAATCATGGCATCTATGGTGGGAACACACGATACCACCTCTATCGCCGCTTAACTGATTTTCTACTCGAAAATCTCAAATAATCTGTAAAGTTTTGATTTTTGATTAATATGCAGTATTTTTGCAGCCGCAATTCATTTAAAACAGTATCATTAAACGAAAGAGGTATTTTTTATGATTATCATTCCGGTTAAAGAAGGCGAGAATATTGACAAGGCTCTCAAGAAATTCAAACGTAAATTTGAAAAAACAGGTGTCGTTAAGGAATTAAGGGAACGCCAGAAGTTCACTAAGCCTTCTATTAAAAACAGGGAAATGAAGCTGAAAGCTATATATATTCAGCAACTCAGACAAGCTGACGAGGGCTAATTTAGCGCTAAGAAGATTTTAGCAGGAAGAAATTTTGATTCAATATTTTTTTTGATTATATTTGAATCAGGATTTCTTCTTTTTTTTTTTGATATTGATGGTGCAGAAAAAATTCATTGAATATATAAGCTTCGAGAAAAGATACTCTCATCACACCATTCTGGCATATACCAAAGATCTTTCACAGTTTTCCAATTTTCTTAGTGAGCAGTATGGTATCTCAGACCTTACATCAGCAGGGCACCAGCAGATCCGGTCATGGATGGTACATCTGATGGAAACCGGTCTTTCGGAACGTTCTGTGCTAAGAAAGCTGAGCACATTAAAGTCTTTTTACAAATACCTTCACCGTAACCAGGTCATTGACCATAATCCGACCTTGATAGTTATCCCTCCTAAAATACCATCACGTAACCCGGAGTTTGTCGGTGAAGAAAAAATGCAGAACCTTTTTGAACAAATTGACTTCGGAAATGATTATATTAGTGTACGGGATAAGATGATCCTGGAGGTCTTTTACGGCACGGGTATCAGATTGTCGGAATTGATTGATTTACAAACATGTGATGTTTCTCTGGAAGATTGCACCCTGAAAGTCCTGGGCAAAAGAAATAAAGAACGCATCATACCGTTTACACAAAAGATGGGGAAGCAGTTATCAGCATATCTTGAGATGAAAGAAGATCAGGGATTCAATGCAGAAGGCGCATTATTTGTTACCAATAAAGGCAAAAAGCTCTATCCCAGGCTGGTATACAGGATCGTTAATAAGTATCTGAGCATGGTCACAACACTTACGAAGAGGAGTCCACATGTGCTCCGCCACACTTTTGCCACTCATATGCTTAATAAGGGTGCCGACCTGAATGCCATCAAGGAATTCCTGGGTCATGCCAACCTGGCTGCCACCCAGGTGTACACACACAATACTGTTGATAAGCTTAAGAAAATCTACCGGCAGGCTCACCCGAGAGCGTGATGGGTTGTTATGGATGAAATGCATGATGATATACAATATACAGTATACAATATTCAATATTCAATATACAATATATAATATAGGAGGATAAATTATGAAAGTTAACATTAACACAGTGCACTTCAAGGCAGACAAAAAACTCATCGGCTTTATTGATCAGAAAGTAGACAAGCTTTCAAACCTTTATGACGGGATTATTGGAGGTGATGTTTCACTAAAACTTTCAAACAAGGCTGACAATGAGAATAAGATTGTGGAGATCCGCTTAATTATCAAGGGTTATGACCTTTTCGCGAAGAAAGAAAGCCAATCTTTTGAGGAAGCTACCGACCAGGCAATTGACGCTTTAAAAAAGCAATTAACCAAGCATAAGGATAAATCAAGGAAAAAATATTAAATTTTTACCATATTTTTTCCAAAAATACTTTGTTATTTTATATATAATTTATATTTTTGCAGACCTTTTTCACGAAGGGTCTGTTTTTTATTTATTGAAAGTAAAGAAATGCCGATGTAGCTCAGTTGGCCAGAGCAGCTGATTTGTAATCAGCCGGCCGGGGGTTCGAATCCCTCCATCGGCTCATTATTTGGCAGTTACAATAACTACGGGGAGATTCCAGAGCGGTCAAACGGGGCAGACTGTAAATCTGTTGGCTAAGCCTTCGGAGGTTCGAATCCTCCTCTCCCCACCAGGACCTCACAAAGGAGTTCTTTACAAGGTTAATAGCGGAAGTAGCTCATTTGGTAGAGCGACAGCCTTCCAAGCTGTAGGTGGCCGGTTCGAGCCCGGTCTTCCGCTCAATGCCATTGTAGCTCAGGGGTAGAGCACTTCCTTGGTAAGGAAGAGGTCATGAGTTCAATTCTCATCAATGGCTCAAACATTATTGAATCGTACTTATTAGATTGTACATAATTATTTTTAAATTTTAATTGATATGGCTAAAGAAACATTTGATCGTTCCAAACCACATGTTAACATTGGTACCATTGGTCATGTTGACCATGGAAAAACCACTCTTACTGCTGCAATTACTTTGAACTTGCAGGATAAAGGTCTGGCCTCATTCAAATCTTTCGACGAGATTGACAATGCTCCGGAAGAAAAAGAAAGAGGTATCACCATTAACACAGCACACGTTGAGTACGAGACAGAGAACAGGCATTATGCACACGTTGACTGTCCGGGACACGCTGATTACGTTAAGAACATGGTTACCGGTGCTGCCCAGATGGACGGAGCTATCCTTGTTGTGGCTGCAACTGACGGCCCGATGCCTCAGACACGTGAGCATATCCTGCTTGCACGTCAGGTTGGTGTACCCAAGATCGTTGTTTTCATGAATAAAGTTGACATGGTCGACGATGATGAACTTCTCGAACTTGTTGAAATGGAAATCAGGGAGCTTCTCGCTTTCTACGAATTTGACGGAGATAACACTCCTATTATTCAGGGTTCAGCACTTGGTGCTCTCAACAAAGAAGACAAATGGGTAACTAAGGTGATGGATTTGATGGATGCTTGTGATGAATGGGTTCCGCTGCCGGATCGTGATATTGACAAACCATTCCTGATGCCTGTTGAGGATGTATTCTCAATTACAGGACGTGGAACAGTTGCTACCGGAAGAATTGAAACCGGTATCATCAACTCAGGTGACCCTGTAGAAATAATTGGTATGGGTGCTGAAAAACTCAAATCAGTAGTTACAGGTGTTGAGATGTTCCGTAAGATCCTCAACCGTGGTGAAGCTGGTGACAATGCCGGCCTCCTTCTCAGAGGTATCGACAAGGATGAGATTTCACGTGGTATGGTAATTTCTGCTCCGGGAACAGTTAAGCCGCACACCAAGTTCAAAGCTGAGGTATATATCCTCAAAAAAGAAGAAGGTGGACGTCACACTCCATTCCATAACAAATACCGTCCGCAGTTCTTCTTCAGAACTACCGACGTAACGGGTGAGATCATTCTCCCTGACGGTGTTGAAATGGTAATGCCGGGCGACAACCTCACCATTACAGTTCATCTGATCGCTGAGGTAGCTATGGACAAAGGTCTGCGTTTTGCTATCCGTGAAGGTGGCAGGACTGTAGGTGCCGGACAGGTAACTGAAATAATTGAGTAATAATATTTTTGAGATATGGATCGTCGCACTCCCTTGGTGGAGTGCTTCGCCTTATCTCATTCATACGGGTGTAGCTCAATTGGTAGAGTAGTGGTCTCCAAAACCATTGGTTGTGGGTTCGATTCCTACCACCCGTGCTAAACACTAATAAAAATGGCTAAGTTCAAATTACTGGCGTACATTGAAGATAGCTATGATGAATTGATTTTCAAGGTATCATGGCCATCCTGGAGTGAATTGCA
>DAOVZP010000077.1 GCA_030635045.1 Bacteroidota bacterium
CGAATTCCCTGTCGAGCCTTTCCTGTATGATCTCCATATACAAAAGCCCGAGGAATCCGCACCTGAACCCAAAACCCAGGGCTGCGGACGATTCCGGGATGAAAGTCAGTGAGGCATCATTGAGTTGTAGTTTTTCAATGGAGGCACGCAATTCTTCATAGTCATCGGCATCAACGGGGTAGATCCCTGCAAACACCATAGGTTTCACCTCTTCAAAACCTTTGACGCCTTCAGCACATGGGCGGTTAATGTGTGTAATGGTATCACCAACTTTTACCTCTTTCGATGATTTTATTCCTGAGATTATATATCCGACATCACCGGCAGATAATTGTTTTTTTTCTACTTGCTTGAGCTTCAGGACTCCGATCTCATCAGCATCATATTCCTTTTCAGTGTTGACGAACTTCACAAGCTCCCCTTTCTTCAGGGTTCCGTTCACTATCCTGATATAGGCGATGATGCCACGGTATGAGTTAAATACTGAATCAAAGATCAGTGCCTGCAGTGGCGCATCCGGGTCACCCTTTGGCGGAGGGATCTTTTCAATGATATCTTCCAGTATCCTGTCAACACCGTATCCTGTCTTGCCACTGGCCTCAATAATGTCATCCCTGTCGCAACCGATCAGGTCCACGATCTGATCCTTAACATCTTCAGGCATGGCTGCTTCAAGATCCATCTTATTCAGTACCGGTATGATCTCCAGATCATTATCAATGGCAAGATAAAGATTTGAAATTGTCTGTGCCTGTATCCCCTGTGCGGCATCAACGATGAGAAGTGCCCCTTCGCATGCTGCCAGGGAACGGGAAACCTCATAGGAAAAGTCGACATGTCCGGGAGTATCGATGAGATTGAGGATATAATTTTCTCCCTCATGTTTATGTTCCATCTGAATGGCGTGGCTCTTGATGGTGATGCCGCGTTCCCTTTCCAGTTCCATATCATCAAGCACCTGTTCCTGAAGGTCACGATCGGTAATGGTTTCGGTGATCTCAAGCAGGCGGTCGGCCAGGGTGCTTTTGCCATGGTCGATATGTGCAATGATACAGAAATTCCTGAGGTTTTTCATTAGTGCAAAATTAGTATTATTTATTGAAAGTCAGCTGATTTTCTTGCTTTGGGTGGATCATTGAAAATTTACACATTATTAACACCTCAACCATTATTATTAATATTATTTTTGCAATACTTAAATGAACCAAAAGGGCATAAAGCCGTTTCATATTATAGTGTGAAGAATAAATTATATGCCTGAGCGTTTTCAGGTGAAATATTAATTGATAAATTTAAAATTATGGACAAGATTCGAGTTGGAATTATGGGATTCGGAGAGGTTGGCCGCCATATATACCGGCTGTGCCTTGATGATGATCGTATCGAGATCGTAGCCATCGCTGACCTGGGCCGTCCGGAGATCCTTGAATACCTGCTGAAGGCAGAGACCAAAGGCGGTATTGATGTGAAGCTTGAAGGGAACTTCCTTGTTTCCTCAAACGGTAAGGCCAGGATGATCGAGAGAAAAAGCATGGAGCCCGGTGATGTTCTGTGGGATATTCTGGATGTGGATGTTGCGATAGAAGGAACAGGGATATATAAAACAAAGGCCGACATGGAGCGCCACCTCAAGGCCGGCGCTAAAAGAGTGGTTCTGACCACATTGCCTGCTGATGAGATTGACAGGGTAGTGATAAAAGGAGTGAACGAGCATACCATGAAGTCTTCAGATAAGCTTATTTCTGCCGGTTCTGCCACAACCAATGCAGCCGCATTGACCCTTAAAGTGCTGGATGAGGCATTTGGTGTTGATTACGCCATGCTTACCACAGTGCATTCATATACTTCTGATCAGCCGCTACGTGATAAAGCAAGCACAGATTTCAGGAGAAGCCGCTCAGCAGCCGAGAACATCATTCCGAATGAAACACCAAGCCCCCGCTGGATCCAACATGTAATGCCTGAGTTCAAAGGACGCATTGAAGGATCAGCTCTGAATGTGCCGGTGCCGAATGGCTCACTGCTTGATCTTACCACCGTATTGAAAAATAGCGGGATCACAAAAGAACAGGTGAATGAAGCTGTCGTTGAATTTGCTGAAAAGAACCCGCAGACTGTGCGTGTTGTAGATGATCCTATTGTATCAACTGATGTGATCGGCGACAGGCACTCAGTGGTTTTTGATACACAGGCAACCATGATGTCTCCGTCCAGGATGGTCAAGACACTGACATGGTACCATACTGCACTCGCCACGGCGAGCCGGATCATCGATGTTATTGTGGCATATAATGAATTGGATAAGAAAGGAGGCTCGCAATGAGAGTAGCTATAAACGGATTTGGAAGGATCGGACGCTCAGTGTTCAGGATCCTGAATGCCAGGGAAGATATTGATGTGGTAGCTATCAATGATCTTTTTGATGATGAGGTACTGGCATACCTCTTAAAATATGATACCGTAATGTCGGGTTTCGGCCAGGATATCACTCTTGAAGATGATTACCTGGTTACACCGCATGAAAAAGTCAAGATGCTCAGCATCCGCAACCCGGAAGAGCTCCCCTGGAAAGAACTGCAGATCGATGTGGTGGTCGAAGCTACAGGCATCTTCCGTACAAGGGAAACCCTTGAACCACACCTCAGGGCAGGTGCCAAAAGGGTTGTCCTGACCGTGCCTGCAAAGGATGAGATCGACTGTACAGTTGTACTTGGTGTAAACGATGATGAGCTCAAGCCTGAGCACCGGATTATTTCTAATGCCAGCTGCACAACCAATTGCCTGGCGCCAATGGCAAAAGTCCTGAATGATGCTTTCGGCATCAAGGAAGGGCTGATGACAACCACCCACGCATATACAAACGACCAGCGCCTTGCTGATGTGCCACATAAAGATTGGCGCCGTGGCCGTGCTGCTGCTGAGAATATCATTCCCACCACTACCGGTGCTGCTAAAGCAGTTGGCATGGTGATCCCTGCACTGAAAGGGAAGCTTGACGGAATGGCTTCCAGGGTACCCGTGCCTGATGGTTCCGTTGTCGACCTTGTGATAGAAGTAGAAAAAGATGTTACCATCGACGACATCCACGCTGCGGTCAGGATAGCATCCAAAACCAAAAGCATGGAAAATATTCTGCTTTATTCTGAAGACCAGGTGGTTTCTTCCGATATAGTAGGGAATTCATACAGCTCTATTTATGACCCGGAATATACCAAAGTACTTGGCAAACGCATTGTCAGAACACTGAACTGGTATGATAACGAATGGGGTTACTCAAACAGGGTTGTTGACCTTATTACCATGTTAATGGAATTTGATAATTAGAGGATTCGTATATCGTATATCGAACTTCAGATTTCAGATTTCAGACTTCAGATATCAAAAGGGTTTTTCAAACGACGCTTTGTCAAATTCTTTATCGCAATCTACAAAAAAGCTTTGTGTCTTATTTTTAAGAATTAGCTGAGTTTTAGAGTGTAACAGCTTTGCTGCCAGGGATACAGGAAATAAAACCAGATAAAAAACAATGGCTAATAGTACATTGGGAACAATCATGCTTAACAGCCAGCTTAGCTTCATCCAAAGGAAAACTACTTTTCGGCTCAAATAAGCAGATAAAATACCTGTTAAGCTAATTATCAATGCAGTATAAATAGCCCAGTCCCAGTCCCATATTAAGTAAATCAAAATAAAGCCGGACGATATCACCAGCATTGTCTTAGTGGTATCTGTTTTGATCTTCTTCATTTGTTAGAATTAAAAAATGGAATAAATAAAAGGGGCCATTGCACTTCCTCCTCCAAAAACAATTAATAAGCCAAGTAGTAGCAGGAAAATAATTATTGGTGCCAGCCAATATTTTTTACGTTCCCGCATAAAGTGCCAAAGGTCCTTCAAAAACTCCATAATTGAGATATTAATACTTAATCCATTTCAAATTTCATGCTCCATTTCTCTATGTTTTGCCAATCGGGTTGATCTGTTTTGCAATACATATAATCATTGATTACCAAATAATCCATTTCGGTGCTCATAAAGCATTTATAGGCATCGTATGGCGAACATACTATTGGCTCGCCTCTTACATTAAAGCTGGTATTTACAACAATACCAAATCCTGTTAGTTCCTTAAAGGCATTTATCAGTTCCCAGTATCTCAAATTTGTTTCCCGATGAACGGTTTGAATTCGTGCCGAAAAATCCAAATGTGTTACGGCCTGAATATCACTCCTCTCGTGATACAGCTTTTCCCAAAGTGGCAAATCGCTAAAATTCCCGGGGAGGTTCTTTCTTCGGCCGGGCTTTACAGGTGCTACCAGCAACATATAAGGGGAACTCGCATGCAGATCAAAATACTCCGCGCTATCTTCAATTAACACAGATGGGGCAAATGGCCTGAATCCTTCTCTTTTTTTAATTTTCAGGTTTAATTTTTTTTGCATTGCAGGATTTCTGGCGTCCCCCAGAATACTCCTGTTGCCTAATGCCCTGGGGCCAAATTCCATTCTTCCCTGAAACCATCCTACAACCTGGCCATCTGCTAACTTAGAAGCAATGTCTGTTGCCAGCTTATTAAAAGAATGATATTTGGTGCTGACAGATTTATGCCTCCGGTTCATAAATTCAATTTCTTTATCCGAAAAGGCAGGGCCCAGGTAGGCCCCTTGCATTATATCATTTACACCATCAGTTTTCCGCTCCTCTTCATAGTAAAGATAATGAGTTGCCAGAGCCGCCCCTAAGGCACCACCGGCATCGCCGGCAGCGGGTTGTATGTAGATGTTTTCAAAAATCCTTTCTTGTAATAATTTGCCATTAACAACGCAATTCAAAGCTACACCTCCTGCCATACATAAATTAGTGGAGCCCGTGATGCGCTTAACTTCTACAGCCATTTTCAGAACTATCTCTTCGGTAATCTGTTGGATGGCCAGTGCCAGGTTACAATGGTGTTGTTCAAGCTTTGATTCTTCTTTTCTCCTTGGGAAGGAAAACAGTTTCCCCCATTTTTTATCATCTACCATTCTCAGGCCGGTGGCATAATTAAAATAGGATTGATTGAGCCAGATCGAACCATCATCTTTAACATCAACTAAATTCGATTTTATTATCCCGATAAATTTTTGTGTTTGTTCCGAATTCGGGTTGCCATAAGGCGCAAGACCCATTAGCTTATACTCTCCTGAATTAACTTTAAACCCAAGAAAGTAAGTAAAAGCACTATAAAGCAGTCCAACAGAATGAGGAAAATGCAACTCCTTGAGAATTTTAATGTGCTTGCCTTTACCCATCCCAATAGAAGCAGTGCTCCATTCACCAACTCCGTCAATAGTTAATATGGCTGCATCTTTGTAAGGAGAGCAGAAAAATGCGCTCGCCGCATGCGCCAGGTGGTGCTCGGTGAAAAGTAGTTTTATCTTTTTTTTATGGTAATTACCTACATCGGCAAGCCCATCATAAATCTGTTTTTTTAAGAACATTTTTTCATTTAGCCAGACAGGCATTGCTTTTACAAAAGATGCAAGGCCCCTGGGCGCAAATGCATAGTAGGTTTCAAGAAGTCTTTCAAATTTTAATAGTGGTTTATCGTAAAAAACAATGCTGTCCAACTCATCTATTTCAAGACCGGCTTCTTCGAGGCAATATTTTATGGCATGAATTGGAAAATCCTGTGTATGCTTTTTCCTGGTAAATCGCTCTTCCTGGGCAGCAGCAATGATCTTACCGCCAACTGTAATAGCGGCTGCTGAATCATGATAAAAAGCAGATATCCCTAAAATTTTCTTCATTTAATGCTTAGAGTTCTTGAAGTTAAAGCAGTTCAAATCTTATCCGATATAAAATATTAACCATGCTCTTGCAGTATTTTAGATTTAAAATTAATTGGATATTCAGGCATTAAACAATCAATTTCACGGATGAATCAAAAGTAATCATTTTTAGTATTGATATATTCCCGCCTGAATCAGGGAAGGCTGCCTGAAAGCGTAAGCTGCTGCATAAAAAACTTATTGCTAACTTGCACATTATTTTGTTTCAACACAAAGTATCATGAAATATTTAAGCTCCAGGAATTTATATTATATCTTATATGTGTTTGTTGTTATCGTTGTGATACTGATAGGTTTCAATATTTATTTTACCATTCAAATTCATAATCAACTTGGAAAAATAGTATCCCAACCCGGACGTTGGCCGGTTGGAGCATATGTTTATGATCCGGTTATCGGATTTGACTTTGCCCCTAATATTTCCGGCCCGATACGTGATCGCAGCTTTTATGTAAAAAGTCATAAGTTCGGATACAGAATAGGCAAACATGAGGATGCTTCGTCTTTCCGGTCCGGGGGTATTTTGTCCCTGGGATGTTCGTATACTTATGGTGATGAAGTTGAATCTGAACAAACGTTTACTCAATTAATTGCTGATAGCTTAGGTATACCTGCCTACAATTACGGTGTCAGTTCTTTTTCTTATATCCATGCATTACTGAAAGCTCAAAACTTGAAAGAACATGGAGTGCTCGACAAACTGAAACCAACATATGTTATTCTTGGATGTTGGAGTGGGTTGCTTAATCGCTCCAGGTCTCCATACCCTCCCATATTATCTGAAAATATTCCCCTGGTGGCTGCCCATATTTGTAAAGATGAAAATGAAGTTAGCATTCACCCGCCCGTGAAGATCGATCGTGCTTTTGAGTTGATTGATTTATACCGAAAAGAAGGAGTAGGGATGAGTTTTAAGAAATTTGTAAAAATCTTTTTCATCGTACCTCAAATTTTGCCATTATATCTGACAAATAGCCAGAAGAGCGGGAAATCAGGAGAAGCGGTGTACAATGATAATGTAACGGATTTCGAAATATATGATTACTATTTTACAGCTATTGAAAATCTTTTTTCGCCCTATGGTACTCAAGTCATTGTCCTGTATATGCCATATTTACCCTTTGACATACCTGATAAAGCCCTGACAGAGGTTATTGCCAGACATCCCGATATTATTTTTGTTGATGGGCATAAAGCAGTTAACAAGTTTAATATACCTGAATCTGAGTACCGGGCACGACATCCGCAACCTTCAGTACACAAGTCATATGCATGGGAAACAATTGAGATGATTCAGCCAACCCTTTAAATAGAGCGCCTCTGATATCGATATCAGATACATTGTTGTCCGGTTAAAAATATGAATTGCTTATCTGCTAAGTTTTATTCATTTGTATATGTGTCGCTCGACTCCGCTCGCGATGACAATTCTTGGTC
>DAOVZP010000131.1 GCA_030635045.1 Bacteroidota bacterium
CAGTGGGCCCATTCCTTGGTATAGACGGCAAATGGGTTGTGCTGCTTGCCCTCACCTCCAATAAAGGTTCCGATGATTTCCAGATGATCAAAACAGGCAATGGCAAACTCGTTTACGAGCGTGTACTTGAAAGATCGGCTGAATGGGGCACTCCGGATAATATGATGTACGTTGTTGGTGCCACCAAGGCAGAGATGTTATCCGGAATACGTAAGATCATTCCTGATCATTTCCTGCTCGTCCCCGGCGTTGGCGCACAGGGGGGGAGCCTCGAAGAAGTGGCTGCACATGGCCTCACTAAAGACTGCGGATTGCTGGTAAACTCCTCAAGGGGAATTATTTATGCCGGCAACGGCCCTGACTTTGCCGATAAAGCAAAAGAGGAAGCACAGAAACTTCAAAAGCAAATGGAATCGGTACTAAAAAGTGCCGGAATCTGTTAGATCCCCGTTTTATTCAATGATGATCTTCGTCCAGCCGTAGGGATCCGGCTCTTCACCATATTGGATGGCCCTAAGCTTATTATAGAGTTTTGTTGTTACAGGGCCTGCTTCTCCATCTCCATAGGTGAATGTTTCTCCTGTTTCCCTGTCGAATATCTCACGTATCGGAGAAATAATGGCCGCTGTGCCACATGCCCCTGCCTCCTCAAACTCGCCAAGCTCTTCAACCAGAACATGCCGCTTCTCTACTTCCAGTCCCATATCCTCTGCCAGGGTCCTCAAGCTCATATTGGTTATAGAGGGGAGTATGGAATGTGAATCAGGCGTGATATACTTATTGCCTTTGATACCAAAGAAGTTGGCCGGGCCTGCTTCATCGATATATTTTTTCTCTTTGGCTTCGAGGAAGATCACTGAGGCGAAACCCTCTTCCTTGGCACGGGCAGCAGGTTTCAGGCTTGCGGCATAATTACCGCCTACTTTGATATGGCCCGTACCCAGCGGAGCGCAACGGTCATAATCACGCACGATCTGCATCCTTACAGGATGGAATCCTTCTTTAAAATATGGGCCTACCGGCCCGACAAAGACCATGAACATATATTCTTCGGCGGGCTTTACGCCAATCTGTGGGCCTGTTCCTAAAAGAAGCGGCCGCAGATAGAGGGCAGCTCCCGTTCCAAAGGGAGGAATAAACTGCTCATTCA
Organism: Bacteroidota bacterium; assembly: GCA_030635045.1. Lineage (GTDB taxonomy): Bacteria > Bacteroidota > Bacteroidia > Bacteroidales > B18-G4 > B18-G4. The sequence continues at coordinate 1,151 of DAOVZP010000131.1, forward strand.
TCTTCACGACCTTCTCGATCATCTTATAGAATAAGTCCGACGGAACCTCCGCCATCAAAATACCCTCTGCCGAACGCTGCATACGCTTCGCATTCTCTTCCCAGCGAAACACCCTTGCCTTGCCATCGACGCCGCGAAAGACCTTCATGCCTTCAAAGGCTTCCTGCCCATAGTGAAGGCATGTTGCAGCCATATGTATATTGATGTATTCCGATGATGAGACCTCAACCTCACCCCATTCTCCAAAACGGTTGTAACACCTTACATTATACTCGGTTTTAAAATAGCCGAAAGGGAGGCTTCCCCATTCTATATCTTGCATATCAAATTGTTTTAAAAATGATAAAAATTGATTGTTGCTAAGATAAAAAATATATTCAAGAAATTGGGTCTGCACCCTCTAAATTCTCTATAAATAATCGTTAAATCACACGCTTATATATCACCTTTTTAGTCACGCCGATGAAAATAAATCGTCTCAGGGTGTGGACATTTTCCAAAAATCGGTATTAATAATTGAAGAAGCACCTCAAACCACTGACAGGTGCAACAAACTCATTACTAACTAATACTTACTAAACGATTAACTATGAAACGAACAGCAATCATCATCCTGATCTTTGTGGTGAATATGACATTCATCAGGCCAGTCACACTGCAGGCACAGTGCACCAACTGCCGGGGGACCGTATCCAGTCCGGAACGGGCGTCCAGCGCCATTGGAATAATGACTAAAGCCTCAGGCGTGGCAGCATTTGCTTCCGGCTATTATGCCATCGCCTCGGGTGAAAAAACAAGCAGCATCGGAAGCAATATACACGCCGATGGAGATCATTCCATGGTACTGGGCAGCAATGCCAACAGCCTGGGAGAAAGATCCATGATCATAGGACACGGTTTTGGAGAATACCCGGAGGACCGCCTCTTCAATAATATTAACAACAGCCTTATGATTGGCTTTAACAGCATTTATCCAACCCTTTTTATTGGCAAATCACATTCAAAATATCGTACCGGGAGTATTGGGATTGGCAATGTAACCGATCCTGAGGCCAAATTGCATATCCGCAATGATCAGGGTGAAATCGTCGGTATATTTATCGAACAACCAAATTTCAGGATAACAGATTTTTACCTCGGGACAAAGGATCATGGACTCAGAAGCACTGATGACCACGGCCTGATCTTCCGTACACCAAAAAATTATGTGTTCGATGACGGCAAGGTAGGCATCAACACCTATTATCCACACTATGACCTTGATGTGCAGGGTAGCATTTTCTCAAAGAAATTGACACTCTTCGACGAAAATCTCTATCTGGAAAACATTGAAGGTTGGGTATTACGGGCCGATGCACAGGGAAATGCTTATTGGACAGATCCTGCAATGCTCAATGATGATGACTGGACAATATCCGGGAGTAATATATACAGGGCTGAAGGAAAAGTTGGGATCGGAACCACTGATCCCGTTACAACGCTGGAAGTGAGAAACAACACGGCTACAGGTGAGTCGGGAGGAATTTGTCTGTCGAACATCGCCGGCAACAGCTGGTTTATCGGAATGACTGAAAGCCTCAAGTATGCACCGGATCTTTTGATAGGGAATTATGCAAGCCTGGAGAAAGGATATGCAGATTTTATGGTTTTCAAACCTGATGGAAATATCGGTTTGGGCACTGATGAAACATATGGCTACAAGCTGGCTGTGAATGGTGCCATTATCACGGAGGAGGTTACTGTAAAAGTCAGCGAAGACTGGCCCGATTATGTATTCAACAAGGACTATGCACTATTGCCTTTGGAACAATTGGAAAGCTTTATTGAATCAAACAGGCATCTGCCCGGAATACCCTCTGCGGAGGATATTATCGATGAAGGACTCAGGCTTGGAGAGATGGAACGGCTGCTTCTGAAGAAAATAGAAGAGCTCACCCTGTATATTATTCAACAGGACTATAAAATGGAAGAACTGGAAACCAGGCTGGACGTCTTTGTCCACCCACAGGAATTCAAATAGAATATTATGCATAATCATATGAATTTCCGGATGTTATAACCAAACCATACCCCCATGAAAAAAAGAACATTCATCATCTTCTGCTCAGTATTTTATATGGCATCTATGCTTGCTACAGCCCAAAACGATCACAAGAGCAATAAGTACTGCGTCATAAAGTACGACCTGATCAGCCTGCTTGGCGACCAGGTGACCAACAGTATGGGTGTGAAGCTGGGATTTGAACTCGCTTTACCAGATGGCAGAAGCCTGGGAGCTGACCTTATGTATATTTTCCCATGCAGCTCATGCGGACAATCCTATACAACTGTAAAAACGGAAAAGACAAAAGGCTTCATGTTATCTGCGGAATACAGGTTTTATCTGTTTCGCGGGAAACATCCGCTTAGTGGATTTCATTTAGGCCCCCAGCTTGAATACCAATTTACACGATCAGAGATGAATGAAACCTACGACAACGGCATCCTGAACATTTACCAGGTATACCGTAACCTTGTGGCAACTCATGCAATGGCCGGCTATCAGTTCCGGGTCACCGGTCCTTTATATTTCAATCCGGCACTGGGGGTTGGCCTGCGATATATCAGCAGCAGGAATGAAAATAAAAAGGGTGATGATACCGGCCAGCATGAGTTTCCTTATAACAAGGATTTCGAATCGGGTGCAAAATGGTTCCCGGGCATTACCATCAATATTAAAATCGGACTTAAACTTTAATACACGATCATGAAACTTACACTACTACAATCACTCATCATACTGACACTATCATTGCTGATCCACGGAACACAAATAAATGCCCAGATCTGTGATGACTGGAAATCACAATCAACAGCCTATGTGGTCACGGGGTCAACACCTGCCGATCCCGGGTATTATATATGGGAGGGAAAAGCCAATATTCACGGGGTACATCTTTGTGTGCTGAATGCAGATGTGATCCCGGTTTATATCCAGCAAAACAATAATTACATAAATTTTACCAGCCGGTTCGGCCCTTCCACTGCCCTTCTGTATATGCTCCAACTGGAAGTAAATATCAATGAAAATGGCTTTGTTAACGTTTACAGCGGCTCAGCGAAGCAGGATATTGTCTGGTATGGCTCTTCGGCAAGCTTTCCCCTGCTGGGAGATTACAACCTGAAGGTAAGGGTAACCTTCTTCGATGGCACTATCCGGTTCAGGGAATACAATGTTAAAGTAATCCCTCAATCCCAAAACCTGTACAAGGACAATGTAGGGAACACCTTACGAAAGTGGCAGGGAAATGATCCTAATGGGCTCAATGCCATCGTATTTTCGGAAGGTTTTGACGCTTACAATACAAACCCGCAGGAAATGTATTACTATGCCGCTGCCGATCTGATCGAATGTTTCAGAAGCAATGGATATGATGTTTTTCTACTTGACAATTATTTTGGCACCCAGGATATCAGGAATAATGCAGCAGTATTTGCCTCTGCAGTTGAATACATTTCAAATATGTATGGGCAGGAGCTCATAGTAGCCGGGGGTGTAAGCATGGGAGGCATCATCTCACGCTATGCACTAGCAAAAGCTGAGCAGGACGGAAACCATTTGCCGGTACATACTTTTATTGCCATTGACTCCCCTCACCAGGGAGCTATTATTTCCGAGCCACTGCAAAACTTTAAAAAATCCAATGAAGCAGGTGATGAATTTGCCAAGCACGCCCTGAGCAACGAGGCAGCCCGTCAATTGCTTATGTATAACGCCTATGACCCGGGAGGATCGGTGCATCAGGCCTTTTTCAATGAACTGAATTCTTTGAATGGAGACGGCTACCCTCACCTGACAAGAAATATTGGTGTTTCCTTTTCAACAAATCAGCCAAATCCAAATTCAGGGGCATGGTACAAGATCACTTATCATACAGGCCCCTTCAGCGGCACTGTGAAGACTTTTGACCTGACAGATGCTGAAATGCTCGCAGGCTCATGGCTGCCACAAGACCTTACTACCATGTCGCCAATAATAAAACAGGCAAGCTACTGGTGGCTGCAACTACTTGTACCGGGTATCACACCCCTCTATTACCCCACTATCGAGTTTGAGAGGTTCACCGACCCGACCTATATCCCCTATTACAGCGCTCTCGACATACGGAATGGAAATTCATTGTTTGATGTATGCATCGAGACCGAAAGCACTTCATGGCACGATGTGCTGCCCGAAGATATCCTTGAAGATATTGTAAATGAGGTGATCCTTACGGATACTTATTTCCAGCATGTATTCGTGATGGGACAATGGTCCCTCAGAGGCAAAAAAGTAGCCGCCGGCAATTATGTGACATTACTTATGTCCCAGGGCGATGTAGTTGTATTACCCGGAGGTAACCTTGACATCCAGGCTTCTGAGATTGTAATGCTGAGGGATGGGTTTTCTGCACGCTATGGATCAGTGCTCACTGCAAAGGCAGACCCTGACCTGTACTATGAGTGCAACAGTGAGTCCGGCACACCGGATATGTTAAAACC
>DAOVZP010000370.1 GCA_030635045.1 Bacteroidota bacterium
AGTTCCCCCTTTGTTCACCCACCAGGCTGAAACCGAGTTTGTAAACAGCACTGTCGGGGTTGGTGGAGTACACAAAAACAGAATCATAAAGGATATTGTTCACAAGGGTGTCAACCATCTTATACCGGATCTCTTCACCGGAAAAGCCTGCGCTATCGATATTGGGCCAGAGGGCATGATGCAGGCTGTCGCCGACATTGTTCATAAACTCTTTTTGTTCATCGTTAAGGTCTTGTTGCAAGGATTGGTTTTTGAGGTCACTTTCAGAGAAGGCATTGATCCTGATATTTAACTTTTCATTAGTAATACCGCTTGAAACAAAGAACATGGAGCGGGCATAATCCCGTTCTGCATATTCAAATTCCACCACTATCCTTTTCTCTTGTGTGATGAGCACATGAGGAGTGAAAGTGATCTCCCCGGTATTGTAGTTGATGATATAGTCGTAGTCCTGTCCCCTTGTTAACGGCACTCCATCGATAAATACTTTTTCTGAAGCTGCCAGCACCATAATATAAGTTTCACCATCGTTGCCTGTCAGTTTATATGGCCCCTGGTTTCCTTCTTCCCCCTGTATACGGTTTCGGGCAAACTTTCCCTTGGCAACAGCACCGGCAACGTGTACATCCATGGTCCAGGGGCGGGCACGGGTTTTTTTCCTGCCAAGGCCGAAGCTTGTCATGAAATCCCCACCCTGTGCTTTCTTATAGAGGTTCATAAAATAGCTTGCCGGCCGGGTAAATTCAAAATCACCGGCAATAAGCCGGGATCTTTTGTACTTGAGCTGGATGAATACCTTGTCGAATTCCTGTATCTGTTGTGTATTCCCTTCGGGTTGTATGGGGATGTTGTTGTCGGTGATAACGGCAAGGATCTCTATCTCCCTGCTGAGCTTGCCTGACAGCTGCAGGTTAAAACTGGAGTTTACCACTACATCCTGGCTGTTACCAAAGGAAACTCCTCGGGAGATGCTCCCGCTTTTATTCAATCCATCGGTACGGAAAATATCTGTACCCTGCCTTTTTTGGGTATAAACGAAAGGGTTAATGATGCCCTGGTCATCGGGTTCCAGCATGGAAATGTCTTTATGCATGTACTCCTGTCTGAAGCTGAACGGGAACACCCGGTAAGAAATGTTAAAGGCAGCACTGTCGCCACGCAGCGAGGCAGATGGCAGGAGCAGGGAGCTGACAGCGTCGATGTTATACAAGCTGGTATCAACCGGCTTTCCATCGGGGTATTGCAGCCGGAAAGATCCCGGCACCATGCTCAGGCTGTCGAACAAAATGGTATCGCGGTCCAGCATGACCGGCTTCATACGCAGGTTGCTCAGCTTTTGTGCCGAAGCGGAGAAGCTCAGCAAAAAGATTACGAGGCTGATATATACAAAGGATCTGTTCAAGTTAGCTTACATCTATGCTAATGAATTAATGTAAAAAACACCTCTCTATTGTGTGCGACACTTTTCAAGATTAGTTTGATGACTTATAAATGCCTAAATCACAGTCATTTATTTAATAATGTAAAAATAATATATTTTAAATTTTGCCAGTAATTTAAAGGTAATATCTTTGCCGGCCGAAAATCAGGATATTTATCAACTAAAAAGTGTATTGACATGACTTTCGTTTCAAAAGAAAAAATGTTTTCCGCAAGATGGTTCAGGGCGTACAGCCTGATCCTTATCGGAGCTTTTATCATGGCCAGTGGCTTCGTTTTGTTTATCACACCGCATAACATTGTTCCCGGGGGTGTTTATGGAATTTCTATTGTGATTCACCATTATACCGGATTTCCTATCGGTATGATGGCCCTGGTATTTGATATTCCCCTTACCATCATCGGGATCAGGGTACTGGGCCCCCGATTCGGGGTGAAGACTGTAGTAGGCTTTGTTATGACAGCAGTGTTTGTTGATTCGCTGACATATTTCTGGGGCGCGAAAGCACTTGTCCCGGATGATGTTTTGTTATCATCGATTTTTGGTGGTGTCTTTATTGGACTTGGCCTTGGCTTGATATTCAAGTCGAAGGCGACTTCAGGGGGATCTGATATCGTGGCCATGATCATCGCAAAATATACGAAGATGCCCCTCGGACAGCTGATGATCTATGTTGATTCGGCCATCGTGATAGTAGGTTTATTTGCCTTTCAGGATTGGAAAATACCTTTGTATTCACTTATTGTCATTTATATAGCCGGCAGGGTAGTTGACCTGGTACTGCAAGGTATTTCTTATGATAAAACTCTGTTTATCATATCTGATAAGCATGCTGAGATTCGGGAAAAGATCATCAAAGACCTGAACAGGGGAGGCACTTTTCTTAAAGGGGAGGGGATGTATAATGGCGATGAAAAAACCATTATCTATACCATCTTAAATCGCAGGGAGTTGGCTATATTACAGGATTTTATCAATAAGACCGATCCTGATGCATTCCTGACGGTGATCAATGCGAACGAGATCCTGGGGAAAGGTTTTAAGTCGTTGAGAGATAAAGTTTCCGATTAATAACACAAGAACAGGTGATCATCAATTAAACAACCTGACTATGTCGTTGCCATTGGCGTAGATGAGCAAGGCGAAGATCAGGATCATGCCCGTGATCTGCGCATACTCCATAAATTTGTCGCTGGGTTTTCTGCGTGCGATCATCTCATAGAGCAGGAACATTACATGTCCGCCGTCGAGGGCGGGGATAGGAAGCACATTCAGGATGGCCAGCATGATGGACAGGAATGCGGTCAGCC
>DAOVZP010000232.1 GCA_030635045.1 Bacteroidota bacterium
GATTACCCTTATGCTCAGCCTTTCATTAAAATAAGGATTTATTTCTTTTACGGCCTGCCTTGAGATGATGAATTGCCTGTTGGCGCGAAAAAATATCTCCGGATCCAGTTGATTTGCAATATCTTCGAGATTCTGGTCAATAGCATATTTCTGATTGTTGGTAGTTATGCCGTAAACTACATCATGTTCAATAAAAAAGTAGGCCACGTCAGATACTCCAATGGGGATTAACCTGTCTTTGAATTGAACTAAAAATGACTTCTTAAACTGCCTGTTTTGTCCCGATTTAATATCTTCGAGAATATTCAGGATCTTTTCTTCCCTTACACTAAGATTAAACTCCATCAGCTGTTTGAACTGCCGGAGTGCATATTTTACAGATTTGATATTCACAGGTTTAAGTATGTAATCAATACTATTCACCTTAAATGCACGGATGGCATATTTATTATAAGCTGTTGCAAAAACCACTGGAAAATTCACTTTCGTTTTTTTGAAAACCGTGAAAATATTATCATCTGACAATTGTATATCGAAAAATGCAATGTCAGGTGGAGGGTTGTTTTTGATCCACTTCGTGGTTTCTTGCACGCTTTCCAGTATGGCCAGGATTTTACATTGTGGCTCCAGTTCCTCTAAAATAGCGATCAGGTTCCTGCTGGCTCCAATTTCGTCTTCAGCAATGAGAATGTTCATGGTTTTATCACGGGTAGTTTTACGATAAAATGATCTGATTTCTGTTGTATGATGACATCTTTGTCAACCATTAGCTTATATCTCCGGATAAGATTAGGCAGTCCGAGGCCAAGGTTATTACTTCTATCTGCCTTTTGATGTATGTCGTTCATTATATAAATATAGTTTCTGTCACCGTAGATTTTAATTTTCAGGGGAGCAGATTGCGATAATTCGTTATGTTTAATGGCATTCTCAACCAGGTGTTGAAATACCATGGGAGGGATCAGTGTTGAAAGCAATTCATCAGAAATATCTATTTCTATTATAAGATTTTTGCCGAAGCGCTTTTCCAGCATATAATTATACGATTTGAGAAAGTCCAGTTCTGTCTGCACATCAACAAGTTTTTTCTTGTCACTCTCAAGGATATATCGATAAACATTTGCAAGGTCATCGACAAATTTCAAGCCTTCTGATTTGTCTTCAAGCCTGATCAAAGAACTCAATGTGTTTAAGGTGTTGAACAGAAAATGAGGGTTTATCTGGTCCTGGAGCGTTTTTAATTGTATGTTCAGGTTTTCCTCCTTTAACTTGTAGTTTTCTATTTCGACGATCTTTGATCTTACCACAAGTTGCAGCACATATGCGAAGAGAACGGCAAGTGGAACGATCAGAATGAATTTCCACAAATAAAAGATGAAAGCGAGTTTAACTCCAAAAGGATTTCCTACTGTATATTTAGCAATGAATATTATTGCCCAAAGCATGCCATAAGCAAGTAGCAGGTTGTATATTATGAGCAGTAAAACTTTAAATACCTTTTTTATTTTTCCGGGTGTGATATATTTTGCCCATCTGTAATTAAAATAAATAAATACCAGGACTGATATGAAGCTTTGAAAAAGATACCAGAGTGAACGGTTGATAATAAACCCGGAGTTGTGAAGAGGATTGGCAGCATTGTCGGTAGCTTTAAATATGCCGGAAAAAAACGGCAGTGTGCTCACCAATGCAATTATCAATGCGGAAACAATAATGAAAGCGTTTTCGTATTTCTTGAGATTGGCAATTGCCATGATGCTTTTAGTTAATTATGATAATATCTGTAGACGCCCTATAACACCGGTAAACCGTAGGTGCCTGAATTATCAATAGGGCATTTTAGTGAAATCCAGTATTCTTCCCATGTTTCTTCTCTTTTCGGGATACCGGATGGCGTAAAAAACCCTTACATAATACGAAAGCAGACCTTTAAGGTCTTTTCTCTTTACGAGGTGCTGGATCTTATCTGTTTCGTAAAGTTTGTTGGTGGTGATAATATCACGATCCACACTAAAACCGCCTCCCAGAACAACCCGGGGGCCGGCAAATTCCACCAGGGCCCCTTCTTCTCCTATGAGGATATCACCCTGGGTAACATAGCTTGCGTATGCACCTCCCGTTGTCGGGCCGGTGATAATTGAAAGGTAAAGAATACCTTCGTTCTTGAGGTCGAGCAGGGCCATGTTCATCTTGGCCATCTGCGCCAGCGACATGGGGCCTTCATTCATTCGGGCACCACCTGAGGAGCATACCGATATCAATGGCTGTTTATGCTCTACGGCATAATCGACCGCACGTTTGAACTTTTCCCCGAAGACCGCCCCGAAAGAGCCGCCAAAGAAACGCAGGTCGGAAATCACCAACACTATGTCTTTGCCTTTGATCCTGGCTGTACCCGTGACTACCGCTTCCTTGGAAAAGGATTTCTCTTTGGTCTTGTCAAGGCTGTCTTTATAGCTGCCGAAATTATAAAAGTCGCCGTTCAGCATCTTTTTAAAAGAAAGGTCGCCTTCGATCTCCTTGAAAGTGTTTCTGTCGCACATCTTTTCGATGTGTTCCTCAACGCTGAGGTATTCGCCCTTACCGCACTTGGGGCATGCGTAAAAGTTGTCGTCATATTCCTGTTTGGAGATAAAGCCGCATCCTCCGGCTACCCTGAAAATGTTCTTATCCGGGTCCCATTGCTTTTCGCAGTTCACCAGCTCTGTATCCTCGATCCCTTCCTTTTCAAGGTGTGCCTTGATCAGGTGCATGATCTCGAAGTTCTCCTGCTCAACATTGATCGTCTTTACTTTATCGGGAAATTTTCTTTTAGTCCTTCTTTTTGCCAGCTTGTCGAGGTCATCGATGAACTCCCCAAAGTGCAATACCTTCTCACGTCGTTTAGCCTTGAGCTTTTTAATGGTAGAGGGCTTGAATGACTTTTCACCCCTGCGGGATTTCGATATCCATTCGTTAAGAGTTTTTACAAGTGACTTCTTAATGACTCTGCAGGTATATTCATAGTCGTTATGGGCCCCTTTGGCAGGTTCAGGTAGCATTTCATCCACCATACCGATCTGCTTCAGGTGTTCCACGCCGGGGCGCAGGATGTTGAGTGCATCCGGCAATACTTGTTCTATGTCTTCTCCTGCGGTTAGCCTGCGGTGGAAGATGATCCTGCAGCAGCTTTCAGGTGCTATCACGGAGTAGATGGCATTTTCAAGCATGAAGGCTTTATCGGCCACCTGCATGGCCAGGGCGCCACCACTACCGCCTTCACCGATCACATAGCTCACGGTTGGCGTGTTGGCATCACAGAACCTGCTGATAGAATCAGAGATGAGGAAAGATTGTCCTCCCATTTCAGATTCCATGCTCGGATCTCCGCCATAAGTATCTATTATGGATACCACCGGTATCCTGTTTTTTTCTGCTTGCGACAGCATTTCCAGTCCAAAGCCGAAGCCTTCGGGCTTCACCATGCCGGTGGCCTTGCTTTTCTTCCCTTTACGGGGTTTTTCCTGTCCCAGGATGATACAGTTGATACCGTTCACAGTGCCGGTGGCAGCGATCAGGGAAGGATCCGGTGAGCCGTAGTAAATGAGGTTGTCAAATACCCCTTCGATCACATCCGAGCTACGGATGCGCTTAGGGTGTCTGACGAGATCGTATCTCTCTTTGTAGCTTAGCTGTGGAGAATGGTCAGTTTTTCTAGGCATGAGCAAACATTTAGTTCTTCAGTTTGACGAATTTGAGGTCATAAAGGTAAAAAACTTTAAATACGGATGAAAAAAATCAAACTCTAAATCCTAAATCCTAAATTCTAAACTCTAAACAAACTCAAAACTCTAAACTCAAAACTCAAAACTCAAAACTTTTACTAACTTTGTAACCTTCAATTAGTAATGAGAAATGCAATCGCCATATTCCTGATACTTTGTGCCAACATTGTTTTGGTGGCCCATGCTGTGGTACCCCATCACCATCACGATCAACGCTAGAGTAGGCAATCTGCGCGTCGATATATTCCCGGCATATTTCAATCGCATTCAGTTCATTTTTACCGATTCGACGATTGACCACTTCTTCGATTCCCTCCTCGGTGTCAAAGTGCCAACTCC
>DAOVZP010000158.1 GCA_030635045.1 Bacteroidota bacterium
GCACAAGCTCTCAAGAGCTGATACATTCTCATGGATAATCCTTTTTATCAAGCTACTGCTGATCGCTGTGATCATCTTCCTGATGCGTGTGCAGCGATGCCTCAAGTGTAAGATCATCGAACCTGATGGCTGTACACCCGAACTATCTGACATGAGTAAAGGTTTATATGTAGAAGTTAAGGGTAGTGCATCGGGATCGTACTTCAGCCATTATACACTAGGCATTAATATGGGTGGCAGCCCGCAAACCGTTACGATAGAATATCCTGGTGGCGGAGGTAGTGGAAGCAGCCCTGTAGTGAATGGGCATCTTGGAAAGATCTTTACAACTTCTCTTATGGATGGAGCCTATGAGGTAGTGCTTACAGTTTATCCATATGGTTCAGGTTCTCCTAAGATCTGCAAAAAGACATTTACACTGCTGAAAGCGATAGTATACATCAGCCGGGTTGCAGGGGTCTCGGCCCTGAGCAATGTGCCTGCACCGGGCAATCCCAATCCTTTTGACACGGATGCTGAACTTGCCCTGGAAATATCCCCCGACTATCCGAAGCGTTCATTCGGGGGCAATATGACCATGGATGGTTCTGCATACATTTATGAATGTCCGGGCAGGAAGATCAAGAATTATGCTATACGCTATGCACATGTGACAGTTCCCGGTGGCGAACCTTCACAACCGGCTTTCGATGCTGCTGTTCCTGCTGCTTTTGGCGACATGGTGTCTCCATTACCCCTCGAATATCTGACAGCCGACCATTACCAGCCCTGGAACAGGGTAGGGCCGGCTCCGATCAACCTTATCAACAGCTGGAAAAGCTTCACATTATTTGGAAATACATATCCAAAGCTTAAATCAACAAGCTGGAACAGCAATGCTGCCGGCAGCGGCAGGTACAGCCTGTTGTTAACAGCCGAAGATACGGCCGGTCACCTTTATCATGACATTCAGCATATCTGGCTCGATAACCATAACATCAAAGGTAAAATTGTGAAGCTCCAGTGGTTTAACAAGCAGAGCAGTACCTGGGAGGATCTTCCTGTATGCAAAGATCTTTCAATGAAGAAGCATGAAAAGATCCGTATAGTGGGACTTGCCTGGGATGCGGTGATCGACGAGTCGTGGTGGCCACCGGTAGCCCCGAATGATAATTTTGGTTTATATAACCTGAAGTTCCATAAACAGTTTGGATCATGGAAGGATTTGACGCTGGATGTTCTTACCCGTGTTCCGGCTTTGCCTGCTACGCCGCCAGTTGTTGTTCCGACGGATACTGAGGCCGGAGAGCTGGCAGTATGGGATATCACTGCGCTGGATGGCGGTCCGGCCCCCGATCCTTACGTGCCTGCGACGGATCCATTGATCTATCGCGGTGAATCATGTACTTATACCATCAGATTATATGTCAAGGATAATTCCATCGTGAGCCATGATCATGACGGCCATGAAGCCTGGGATTTTGAATCGGTGAAGATCATCAATGACCTGTAAGCATATTTTATCTGGAAACGACTACTAACAAAAATTAAATAGGAGGTTTTATGAGAAAATTATCGAGAATTTTATCGGGTATAATACTAATATCCGCTGTTTTACTGTTGTTCACTTCATGCAAATACATGAAGATGGATCCACCGCCGGATGTTGATAAGGCCGGTGGAGGAGGGACTGACAATTCCTGCTGGATGGCAACCGCTTCGAATATGCTGGCAGGTGCCGGCTATGGTACGGGAACCGATGTTCAGGCACGTGCTGATGAGATCTATAGTGAGATGGTATCTAATTATGGTATTGCCAACGGAGGCTGGGCAGATGTAGCACTGAGCTGGTGGTTAAGCTCAGCAAACAATACATGGTCCGCTACAAACCCATACACAATTGTGACTGTTTATGGAAACAAAACGAGAGTTCCGTGGGTCAATGCAAATGGTGCTCAATTCATTGGCAATGAGCTGAGAAGATGCCAATTTCTTGGTCTTAGTATTAGTTGGCCTACGAGTGGTAGTTCCGGTTCGGGAGGCCATGCTATAACTGCCTGGGGTGATAATATGGGCAGCGGTACACTAAGCACCAACCCGGTGTCTGTGATGGTGACCGACTCAGACCGGGATACCGGGGGAGATGTACAAACATGGGATTATGATGATTATACAAATCCAAACCCCGGTGGATCTAACAATGGGAACGGTTGGTATTTTGATTACAGCACCAATCATCCCTTTATAAAGCACATCATTACACTTTGTCCGACGGATGATCCATCCGACAATGAACTTACTCAAAAGGTAGTAGGATCATACAGGATCCATCAATCGGTTGAGGACGTGGCAGCAACAGATCTGCATTACAGGGTAAGAACAGATGTGGATATTCTTTCTTACAAAACTACAATTGACTGGACTGATAAGGTTTCACCAACAATCACTGAAGGGACCCCCCGAAGGAGTATTACAGTGGATTGGGACCTTAAGGAACATGCGATCGAGTATTGCACCTGGGTGACCATTACAACAGAGTTTGTTTTACCCCGGTACAACGCCATATTTTATGATGATGTACATTTTACTTATCCCGCAACCTATGATCCAACGATTCATGAGCTCCATAAAAAGCCTGATCTGTACTGGTGGCTAAAAACACCTGTATTAATACGGGCCGACCAGATCCCAAACGTAACGGGAGGTTATGTAGTGGCTAGTTTTGATGTGATTAATCCGGTATTGAGCGGAAATCAGCAGTTAGTTGGTGAATATCGTTTGATACATCAATACAGCTATGATCAGGATCCGGAAATGCATGAATTCCTCCTGGCAGGAACTGAGGGGTATTCAGTAGAAAACCTGCGCTTTGGCCACACCTATGGCTATCCTTCAACGATGGAATTATGGAAATTTGAAGATTGGATGACAGTGGTAGAAGATACAAGCTATTTCCTCGGCGAGGAGCCATTGAATATCCAGGTTGACTGGGAAGGCAAGCTTCCATATCCCGAAGGGGAAGTGATACCACCGGAGATATTAAAAGAGCTCCGGGAACAGAAGTAATGATCTTCCTGGTATATTAAGGCTTATAAAAGGCTGACTCGAGGTAAGTCTCCGGATTTTTAACTGTGATGGCATACCAGAGTTTATCTCCATCGGGCTTAGAATAGAGAAACCTCCGGAAATCATTAACCAGGGGTTTCTCTTTTTTCTTCATCAGGGTCATAAAATAATCGGTGCCGAACAGGATCCTGTGTCCGTATCTGCTGTCTGCAATAGCCTCGTATAAGTCTTCGAAAATATCTTTTTCCGACAGGGTGAAACTGATATCCGTATATACATTCGGGTATGTTTCGATAAGATATTTTATTTGTGTGAACCAGCTTTCATGAGACTCAACAGTCCTTGCTTTTTTGATCTCCGGATCATCTCCGGCATGTGCAAAGCATATTTTTAAGTCAGGATATACTTCAAGTACCCTGGCATAATTATACGGATGACTGAAATAATCACAGAAGAGGGCATTTTTAGTAAGGTTCTTTTTCAAGGGAAAGTCCACTGTGTCATAGCTTTTGGGCCAGTTTGATGCATGCGGGCAAAAAGATGCCGGCTTGATCATCTCAGGAGTGATCTTCCCGAGATAGTATGAGCCAACGCGGGTGCAGTGTGTCATGATGGGGACATTGTATCCTGCAGCAAATTTGTATGTTTCCTCCATGTCGACATCGAAGGGATAAAAGCCCAGGGCAGGATAGATCTTTATACCGGCAAACCCCTTGTTCTCGATGTGGTCTCTGGCCATGAATGCATTTTCGTAAATGCTGCCCGCACGAGGATCGACACTATAAAATGGCAGGCATGTATTCAGGTTGTTTTTCTTTACCCTTTTGAGTTCATAGACCTGGTGGGCATAAGCTTCGTTTGCTTTTCCTGCGCCCATAAAATCCATATTAAGTGAAAGGATGACAAAACGGTCTTGTTTTGAATAATTGCTCCGCAGGTCACGAAATACATGATTCTGCGATTTCATGGTGCCCACATAAACAAAGCTGGCATATTTCGAAACATTGGGATTTTTAACTCGTGAAAGCAACCAGGAAGCGATCCTTCTGCCGGTTGGGAGCTGCAGCAATGCCCAGGCGATGTTAGCAATTCTTTTTGCGGCAAAGCCCTGCAAAAACCGTGCAGGGGCATGGTCAATATTAAAAATATGAGTGTGGCAATTATATATGTGGTTCATGATCTATGATTTTGATTTGACAATTTTTTTAAAGCTGACAGCCTTCTTCAGGAGGTCGAACCAGAAGGGGGCGCCAAAGGCGACGATAAAGCCTGAGGTAAGGAACCCCATCAGCTTGATAAGTATCAGCCACCACGAAGAGTCTGCTTGCAGATAATATGAGATTATCATCCCTCCCCGCTGAAACATGTTTTTTTCATAATATGCCTCTTCTCCAATTTCTGCTTTCTTCACCTCCTCACCCCAGCCGATAGGGAGGTCAAGGCTGTTGTCATAATCCTTGAAGAACTTTTTACTTAACTCAAGGCTGTTGATATCCTCGTATTTGTCGTGAAAACTTTCAGCAGCAACTACTATGCTCTCCCGCAGGTTTGCATCAACCCACAGGCGATTTGTGATATGAAAAAAGTCGACATTGAAGGATAAGGCAATGATGCAACCGATAATGATCAAAGGTTTTCGGAGCTTTCTTCCATAAGTATGGTTCACCCTCGCCATATATTCTTTGTACCAGTTTTTAACTGCCTGAGTGAACCCCTCGAAATTCTCTCCTGACTGATCATAGAACATCTGCAATGTTCTCTTCAGGTCGCTGTCAGGCATGCTGGTCAGGCCTTTTTTCAGGTCCTGGTCGTATTTCCCTTTTTCCTCTTTATAGACATATTCCCCGGTATCAGAATCCTGTTTGATGGTATAATCCCTGCCCACCTCCACAATGAGGTCATCAATGACCTCAGCAAAAGTATCTTCAGGGATATACGATGTGATCCTGTTATACTTCACTGAAAGGGATTCGATCAGGGGATGGTTGTACAGGCGTGAAGTCCAGTTAATAGTATCATCACCGCCTAACAAAGCA
>DAOVZP010000305.1 GCA_030635045.1 Bacteroidota bacterium
GAGCAGCCTGGTACTGGCATCAAAGGTGCAGGACCAGTTCAGGGAAAGGGCAAAGCTGAAAGACCGTGGCGTGTGGCAGGCAGGGTTCTGGGTGCTGTATAAGACGGCCATGCCCGGCATCCTGGTGGAAACAGGCTTTTTATCAAACCCCAATGATGAAAAATACCTGCGCACTGATGCAGGACAAACCTATATTGCATCAGCCATTTACAGGGCCTTCAAAGAATACAAAATGATGGTTGAAGACCCTGACAATCATGCAAAAATAGCCTCAGGCAAAGATAAGGAGGTAAATGATATCCGTTTCAGGGTTCAGTTTGCCTCCTCATCCCGTGAAAAATCAGTTGATAAGTTCAAAGATGTGAAGGATGTCAGGGTATACAAGCACAAAGGGCTCTTTAAGTATACCACCGGGGATTTTCTCTCCTTCAGCGAAGCTATCAAGCTTCAAAACCAGGTACGGGTGCAAAAGAAATACCGCGATGCCTTCATTGTTGCTTTCAAAAACGGCGACCGTATCAATGTGGATGAAGCCCGTGAGATTACCGGTCAATAAGCCCTTTTAATCCCTGCTTTTCTGAACTTTTCACATTAATTATGAAACCTGAAAGAATAATTAATGGTAAAATATGTTAACTTTGTAATAAACCCTTCATGTTTTGAAGTATAAAAGGGAAATAGGGATCGGTCTTGTTTTTATTGTCGCCCTGGCATTATTTATCTGGGGGTTTAGCTATTTGAAAGGATTTAACCTTTTCAAGGAGCAGCGGGTACTGTATGCTGTGTATGAACGGGTTAGCGGTCTTACAAAGGCAAACCCGGTTTCGATCAACGGGTTGAAGGTCGGGCAGGTTTCTGACATCTATTTCAATCCTGATTTTTCAGGGGAAATAGTTGTCGAGATAACCATTGAAACAGAGATCCCGATACCTAAAAACTCTGTGGCGCTGATATATAGCTCCGATCTGATGGGTTCCAAAGCGATCAACTTACAGCTTAGTAACGATTCCTTGTTTGTGAACAACGGGGATACTTTGGGCACGAAAGTAGAAGCAAGCCTGAAGGAAGCCGTGAACCAGCAGATACAACCACTTAAGGCAAAGGCAGAGGAATTGATCATGTCTATTGATACAGTAGTTACCGTGATCAAACAAATCTTCAATGAACAAGCAAGGGAGAACCTTACCAGCAGCCTGGCAAGTATAGAACAAACCTTTGCCAACCTTGAAAGCGCTTCTTACAACCTTGATGAAATGATCGCGGCGGAAAAGGTCAGGTTGGCAGAAATCATGTTTAACCTCGAATCCATTACAACCACTATACGGGAGAATGAAGATAATATTGAGAATATCCTTACAAATTTCTCATCAATTTCAGATTCACTTGCCAAAGCAGAGATCCCTCAAACTTTTGCCAACATCAACAAGGTAGTGGGGGATGTTGCAGGGATCATTGAAAAAATCAATAATGGAGAAGGTTCAATTGGAATGCTGATCAATGATGAAGGCCTATACCGGGATCTGCAGAAATCTGCCGAACAACTTCACCTGCTGATGGAAGATATCCGGGTGAATCCGAAGCGGTATGTGAGGTTCTCATTATTCTAATTTTAAATTTTGAGGTTTAAATTTTGAATTGATCCTTAAATTAGATTTCCGTGATCAACAATCCGTATTAAGGCATAATCAATAGGATATCATCACTCAGGATCCCCCGTACCTCACACCCCGTACCCCGAACCAGACTTTATTCATCACTAAAATCCCTCAGCAACTTCCTGTATTCAGAAAACACATTTGCGCGGGAGATAAAGCCGATGTATTTACCGTCTTTTAGAACCGGGAGGTTATAGTTGCGGGTTTCCTGGAACTTGCGGGCCACCTCTTCCATAGATTCCTCAGGGTCGATGGAGGTTCCGGGCATAAACATCATGCTGCTCACTGTTTTTTCATCATATAATTCCGGTTTGAACATGATGTGGCGGATATCATCAAGCACAACTATACCACAGAAAGTGCCGTCATCCTCTATAACGGGATAGATATTCCTTTTTGAGTCGGCAATGACTTTCACCAGGTCGCCCAATTTATCGTCAGGTGTAACTGTCTTAAAATCCCTTTCGATAAGCTTGTTCACAGTCATCATACTGAGGATGGCCTTATCCTTATGATGTGTGATCAGTTCCCCGCGCCGTGCCAGCTGGTGGGTATAAACAGAATTCTTAACAAAGATCTTTATCGTGGCATAAGAAATGGTCGCCGTTACCATAAGCGGAACAAAAAGCTGATAGCCGGTAGTGATCTCTGCAATAAGGAAAACGGCCGTCAGGGGGGCATGCAATACACCTGCTATCAGGCCTCCCATCCCGACCAGGGCAAAATTGCTTGCACTAAGATGATTTACACCCAGATATTTTAGAAAAGTTGTAAAAAACAAGCCCGTAAAAGCACCCATGAACAGTGTAGGGGCAAATATCCCCCCGATGCCGCCGGCCCCGAAAGTAACGGATGTGGCGATCGCTTTAAAAAAGATGATGAGCAGGAAAAGTATGAAAACCATGATGATCTCATCCTGCAGTCCATAAAACAGGCTGTTGTTGAAAAGAGGGCTGTAATCACCCTGCAGGCAGGAGTTCACTGCATCATAGCCCTCACCATACAGGCTGGGGAAAAAGAATATCAATACACCAAGAATGACGCCACCGGTAATCCATTTTACATACCATATATTTATCCTCGCGAAACTTGATTCGACAAAGATGTACATCTTGGTAAAATACACCGAAACGAGGCCTGCCAGAAGCCCGAGAAGAATATAATACGGAATATCTTTCAGCGTAAAACTTACTCCGAGATCAAGAGGGTACATCACTGCCTGGCCCAGGAAAAAGTATGATGTCAGAACGCCGGTGACTGAAGCGATAAGCAGGGGTATGAGCGATGCCATGGTAAGGTCGATCATGATCACCTCAATGGCAAATACAACGGCTGCGATCGGGGATTTAAAGATAGCACTCATGGCTGCTGCACTTGCAAGTCCGAGAAGCAGGGTGATCTGCTTGTAATTCAGCCTGAACAACTGCCCCAGGTTTGAACCAATGGCAGCACCAGTTGCAACTGTCGGGCCTTCCAACCCTACCGAACCCCCGAAGCCCACTGTAAAAATACTGGTTATGATTGAAGAGAATATGTTATGCCGCTTGATGACCCCATGCGATTGCGAGATGGCAAATAATACACTGGGAATGCCA
>DAOVZP010000290.1 GCA_030635045.1 Bacteroidota bacterium
AAGCTGAAAAGCTGACGGTAAGGGTACTCATCCCATAGTTCATGAATGTGGAGGCTCCGGATCCGGTCTTTGATGGAATTAAAATTGTATTCGAGGCCCTGCCCTTCTGTATCTTTGGCATCACAGTTCCAATTAACATAAACATGGGGGCTCTCTGAATAGTCTATGATCTTCTTAATGACAGGTATCCTGCTTGTTCTTTTCCCATGGACGCAGACCCTTATCTCAACACCGTGATTGTATGCAAATTCACCAACTTCTGCCAGAGCCTTTCCGATCTGTTCCATGGTTTTTTCTTCCGGTACTCCTTCCGGAAGATCATTAGGAAAGACCCTGAATCCCAGCGCTCCTACATCACGGGCAAGCAGGGTATATTCCTTGGTTCCTTCAATGTTTTGTTTGAGCTCATCTGGATCCGGGGAGTGGTACTTGAAAGCGCTTGCCAGGCTGATGGCCTCAAGGGGGGAGTCTTCGAATCGTTTCTTGACTTCCTTTCGCTCATTTTCACTCAGCGTTACTTCTATGCCATGGGCATGTGTTGTACGCAATTCAACCGATTGGTAGCCTGCTTCGCTCAAATTCTTGATAATGGTTTCAATATCCCATTCCTTGGCCAGGGTATAAGTCATAATCCCAAGTTTCAGGGGATTTTCATTCAGCTTAATTGAATCAGCCTTTAATGACGGGGATGCACTGCTTAATTTTCCGGGCATGGCAAGCGCGGTTCCGGTTAATGCTGCGGTCCGAATAAAGTTCCTTCTGGAAAAAATATTTTTCATGATTACTACTTTATGGTTATAATTTGAGTCGTTCTATACTTTCTCAGGCATGACATATGGTGCACGGTAATCCCTTGTCAGGTATGCATCTGCTTCCTTGTCGTTGACGAATTTTTCAGCTTTCGGATCAAAGGTCAATTTGCGTCCAGTCCGGTAGGCTATATTACCCAGGTGACCCAGGGAGGCGGACAAATGGCCTTCTGCAATATCGCAATCAAGATCCTCCACTTTCCTGCTTCTGACACAATCAACGAAGTTCTTCCAGCCATTGGTTTTTTCTTCATCCGGTAGATCATCATCAGACATAGCGGGACCCGGTTCATTATTTTTGCCAAAATATGTTTTAAAGCTGCCTCCGGACAGGGCCATCCAGCCCTCATCACTGTAAATGAAAGTACCGTTATGTTTCTCCACTCCTTCGGGATTGGTATAAAGGCTTCTCACTTCATTCTGAATGATCTTACCATCCCCGTATTCATAGATGGCTGACAAAACATTGGGCACCTCCTGGTCGTCCTTCCGTCCGTAGAGCCCTCCGCTGCAATGTACCTTCACGGGATGAGTATCAATATTCATTGCCCAGCGGGCCCCATCCATCCTGTAGATACCGTTGTTACCGAATTCAGTTGTGCCGGTATCCCAGCACCAGTGCCATTGGTAGATATACCTGTTCTCATTGAAGGGGCGGTATGGAGCGGGACCGAGAAACATATCCCAGTGCACTCCCTCGGGAATGGGACTATCTTCCATATGCCCGATGCTTACACGGTGCCGGAAAACAATTCCCCTGGCCATATAGACATCGCCTAGTTTGCCATCGGCAATAAACTTAACACCTGCTTTTGTAGCCTTGCTGCTTCGCCAGGTTATCCCGTTCTGAACTATACGATCGTACTTCCTGGCGGCCTCTATCATCTTTTTTCCCTCGGCAACTAACTGATGTGCAGGTTTTTCCACGTAAACATCCTTTCCAGCCTGGCAGGCCCAGACGGTTTGGAGGGCATGCCAGTGGTCAGGTGTAGCCACAGATATTATATCAATATCCTTGTCCTCTATCAGTTTGCGAAAATCAACCTCCGTCCTTGGTTTCTGCCCGAAAAGTTTCTCCACTTCGGCTGAGACTCCCGGCAACAATCTTTCATCTACATCGCAGATAGCAGCGACTCTTACATTGGGTATTTTGGCATAAGTATTCACATGCACCATGCCCCGGCCACCTATCATTCCCCTGACCCTCGGCCGGTTCGATCCGCTGATTCCGACAACTGCCACATTCAGGGTGTCATTTGGACTTCTGTTCACAAAATTCTTTAGAGCAACAGGTGCTACGGCCATCATACCGGTGGTATAACCAGCTTTTTTAACAAATTTTCGACGATCCATTTTTTAAAGATTTTTTCGATAGAATAACAAAATAAGATAGAGAAGGGTAATCCCTGGAGGCTTGACCTTCATGACAAGAATTAAAAATACAGAATTTTAATTTGTTGGACACGGATGATTAAGCAAAAGTCTCTGTTTAATTGATGAAAAATTACCCGTTTGCTTATTTACATATATATATACTAGCTTTGCATTAACCTAAGGTATTAATATATGACCACTCAAAAAATGGCTGAACATATTTCTTTTTCAGAGTTTCTAAGCTCTTTCAGGAAAACATTAAAATATGCTTTTTACGAAAGAGACAACATAGAAAAATTCATTCAGAAAAGAGGATTCCCAGCTTTGGTTTTACGAGATATAATGGCAACAAACCCTTTATCTGTGGGCATTCCCAAAGAATATGGGGGGAGAGGGATTGAGGTAAAAGAATGTCTGGGGATGTTAGAAGCCGCCTCATATGAGTCACTCCCACTTTCCTTAACATTTGGTATCAACATTGCCCTATTCCTGGAACCGGTGGCTAAATATGCTCAAGAGACTGTTAAAGAAAATGTGTTTAACAGGTTCCTTACGCAACAAAACATGGGTGGACTGATGATAACAGAACCTGATTACGGAAGTGATGCTTTAAATATGCAAACTTCAAATGTAAGGACGGGTTCCCATTATCATATTCAGGGAACCAAACACTGGCAGGGTTTAACTGGAATGGCCGATTACTGGTTGATCACTTCCCGTCAAAAACATGATAACGGTGAGTTGGGAAGAGATATCGATTTTTTCATATGTTATGCCCAACAACCTAAACAGCACATTCATGTTGAGGAATATTATAACAATATCGGTTTATACCCCATCCCTTACGGAAAAAATATTATTGATATTCAAGTGCCTGAGCAATTCAAACTTGAACCTGAATCGACAGGGCTAAAATTAATGATGGATTTATTGCACAGGAGTCGTTATCATTTCCCCGGAATGGGCATGGGGTTCATTCGCAGAATGCTGGACGAATCTATAAAACATTGCACCTCTCGAATTATAGGAGGAAAGCCATTAATGGCATTCGATCAGGTGAAACATCAGATTTCCAGAATTCAAAGTGCTTTTACCATATGCTCGGCCATGTGTTCAAGAAGTGCTGTTTTCAGTGGTATTGGAAATAATTTGGCTGCAGAGGCTATCGAAGCCAATAGTATGAAGGCATATATTACCGACTTAATGCAGGAATC
>DAOVZP010000145.1 GCA_030635045.1 Bacteroidota bacterium
AGAAATTCGAATTTCTTCCATCCATGTAAACCGGGATCACATCTCTTTTATGCTGTCTGGCTTTGGTAATGAAAGTTTTCTTCCACTCCAGGTCCTTAATTACCCCTTTCTTTTTTCTTGATACAAGTCCCGCCGGATAATATAAAAGCGCTTGATCAGAAGCAAATGTTTCGTTAATGATTCTTACATTATCAGCATTACTACCATGTTTGTTAATCGGAACAAAAAACTCTTTCATACCGTCAAAGGATAGCAGGATATCATTAACTGGAAAAATAAAATCCTTACGTATTTGTGACACCGCCGCCATAAAAGCAATGCCATCAAGCCCACCAAGAGGATGATTCGACGCTAAAAGATATCTCCCGGTTTCGGGAAGCTTCTCTTTCCCGATCAGCACCATATTAACCCCAAACTCTTCCAGGATGCCATGCAAATAATCCAATCCTTTTTTGTGCCCTTGCCTTGCAATAAAATCATTCAGATCATCCTCATGAACGATCCTTCTCAGGTATTTTAAAACAAACCAGGGCATAAGCTTAGCAAGCCTGGGACTTTTATTGCTGATGACCTTTTTCAGGTCAACTAATTTTTGCTGCTTTTCCACTTTTCCAGTTCTCTTTCCCTAACAAACAACGGATATCTCAGGGATGTTCATAATACAAAAATACGATTAATTCTCATGATTTCAACCTGGCATTTAAATGCCAAGCTCGATGTATGCAAATGTCTGAATAATTGTTAATTAAGAACCCCAGCCCTGTATGCCGCGCCAAGCGCTGATTCTGACATATTAACATTTTGTTGATAAAAATTGTAACAATTAGTGATAAAAAGTGGTAAAAAGTGGTAAAAAGTGGTAAATCATTTCATATTTTTACGCCTTAAATGAGTTTCTGTGACGAATATTATCGGAACATACGAGTGTAAAGTTGATGTAAAAGG
Source organism: Bacteroidota bacterium (assembly GCA_030635045.1). GTDB lineage: Bacteria > Bacteroidota > Bacteroidia > Bacteroidales > B18-G4 > B18-G4. The sequence continues at coordinate 946 of DAOVZP010000145.1, forward strand.
GAGGCTGATGTTTCCTGCTGCATTCAAGAATCAGTTAGAGGGAAGCATTTCTGAAGGCTTCGTTATCAAGCGGAGTATTTTCAGGAAGTGCCTAGAATTATACCCCATGGCTGAGTGGAATCTTGAAAGCAAGCGCATCAACAACCTCAACCGTTTTGTCAAGAAGAATGTCGACTTCATCCGGAAATTCATGGCTGGTGTAAAAACTGTTGAACTTGATTCTGCCGGAAGGTTATTGATCCCCAAAGACCTTACCCTCTACTCCAACATTAAAAAAGAGATCGTACTCGCATCAGTCGTGAACAAGATTGAAATCTGGGACAAATCGGAATATGAGGCAGCAGTTGACTATGACCCCGATGAATTCGCCAACCTGGCTGAAGACGTCATGGGAGATAAGGAAACCGAAGCTAAAGACTGATGTACCATACCCCTGTACTCTTGAGTGAAAGCATTCAAGGGCTTATGATCGAATCCGGTGGCACCTACGTGGATGCTACTTTCGGAGGGGGCGGACATTCAAAGGAAATTTTAAATCAAATGAAGGGCGGAAGGCTGTTTGCCTTCGACAGGGACCCGGATGCACTGAACAATGCAATAAAAGACAAGCGTTTTATGCTGATCAATGCCTATTACAGATATATAAAAAATTACCTCAGGCTACAGCATGCTATTCCATGCGATGGCATACTGGCAGACCTTGGTATATCATCCCACCAGATCGATGCAGCAAGCAGGGGGTTTTCCATAAGGCATGAAGGCATACTGGACCTGCGCATGGATCAACGCAGCGGCATCAGCGCAGCAGATGTTGTAAACACATATTCTGAACAGGATCTATTCATCATGTTCAGGAACTACGGAGAGATAAAAAACAGCAGAAGGTTGGCTATAAGCATCATCCAGTCAAGAAACAGGAAGGAAATCAAGACCACTACTGAACTGAAAAATGCAGCAGCTGATTGCGCTCCCCGTGCACAGGAAAACAAATACCTGGCACAGGTATTCCAGGCAATCAGAATTGAAGTGAACAGGGAACTCGAAGCCCTGGAAGAATTCCTGCAGAAAAGCCTTGAGGTCCTTAAGCCGGGGGGCCGGATGGTAGTAATATCATATCATTCACTGGAAGACAGGCTTGTGAAGAACTTTTTCAAAAGCGGTAATACCAAAGGCGTTATAGAACAGGATTTTTACGGGAATGTCACATCAGAGATTCAGGCGATTACAAGAAAACCTATCGTTCCCGGACAAGAAGAGATTGATCGTAATCCAAGAGCAAGAAGTGCAAAATTAAGAATAGGAGAAAAACAATAAACATGGCAAGGCCAACAAACAGTATCAAAGCACCCGAAACAGAGAAAAGGACGAGGCCGGACCTAAAGGCCGGAGTTGGCGGGGCTGTACAAAACGTACTTGGCGGCAATTTCCTTACAAAGGAAAGGGCCGTCAGACTGCTGCCGTTTTTCCTCTTCCGGACCATGCTCACCATGTGTTATATCGCCAACACATACGTTGCAGAGAAGACTGAAAGAGATATTCAGTCGCTTAGAAAGTCACTCAAGGAACTGCGCTATGAATAAATCACAACCAAATCTGAGCTGATGAACCAGAGTCAGCAATCAGAAGTGGCAAAAAGACTAAAGGATATCAGCATCAAAGAATCCAGGGTTCCCCCTGTTAAGGTTATTAAAAAGGAAGAACACACGGATCATGACTGAAGATATTAAAAAGGACATATTGTGGCGTGTTTACCTGGTATACCTGGGGATCTTCCTCCTGGCCCTGGCGATCATAGGCAAGGCAGCCTATATTCAATTTGCCGAAGGGAAGGAACTCATTGCAAAAGCAGAACAACAGGAACTCAAATATTTCAGCATTGAAGCAAACCGTGGGAATATTTATGATGCAGGTGGTAAACTTATCGCCACCTCTGTTCCCATCTTCGAGATCAGGATGGATGTGGCATCAAAACTCATCTCTGATAAATTCTTCAGGGAGAACATTGATTCCCTCGCCCTGAGCCTCAGCAAGCTTTTCAGTGACCGGACTAAATATCAGTACAAGAAAGGACTTGAAGAAGCCCGCAAATATGGCAACAGATATTATCTACTTAAAAGGAAAGTTACCTATGCTGAGTTAAAAAAGCTCAGGACTTTCCCCATTTTGCGAAGGGGTAAATATAAAGGTGGCCTCATTGTGATCCAGCAAACCAGGCGGCATATGCCTTTTGAAGAACTGGCCAGGAGGACCATTGGCTTCGAACGCAAAGAAGAGAACAGGTTTGTGGGTCTCGAAGGGGCATATAATGGGATACTGGAAGGCATCAATGGTAAGCAGCTCAGGCGCAGGATCAGCAATGGAGACTGGATTCCCGTTTACGGAAAAGATGAACTTGAACCTTCTGACGGCCGTGATATCATTACCACCATCGATATCAACCTGCAGGATGTTGCCGAAGACGCGCTTCACCAACACCTGATCCAACATCAGGCTTACCAGGGCTGTGCCATATTGATGGAAGTCAGCACAGGTCATATAAAAGCCATTGCCAATCTTCGCAGAGATGAAAAAACCGGTGAATATACCGAGTCCTATAACTACGCTATTGCAGAAGATATAGAGCCGGGATCCACCTTTAAACTCCCGACAATCCTTGCCCTCATGGAAGATGAGAAAGTCAAACTTTCAGACACCATCGACATCGGTGATGGTTGGAGTATGTATTACGGACATACTATGCGTGATGTAAAAAAGATCCGCGACGGGCGCATAACCATCAGGGAAGCTTTTGAGAAATCCTCTAATGTAGGTATATCAAAGATCACAGTAGAAGCATATAAGGAAGATCCTGCTGAATATATTAACCGGATTTACAGCATGTCCCTGAATGAGCCGCTTGGGCTGGAAATACAAGGAGAAGGAAATCCGGAGATCAAACATCCTGACAGTACGAAATTGTGGTACGGTACCAGCCTTCCCTGGATGTCTATTGGCTATGCACTTTCGATCACACCCATGCAAACCCTCGCATTCTATAATGCTGTTGCCAATAACGGTGTGCTGGTAAAACCGATGTTCGTGAAAGAGATCCGTCAGGCCGGAAGGGTGATTAAAGCATTTGAAACCGAAGTGATCAACAGCAGTATTTGCTCACAGGCTACCATAGATTCCGCAAAGACATTGCTGGAAGGCGTTGTAGAAAGGGGCACAGCAAGAAATCTGAGAAATAAACATTATAAGATCGCCGGGAAAACCGGTACGGCACAAATTGCTGACGAAAACAGGGGATACGATAAGAAGATCTATAATGCATCTTTTGTTGGGTATTTCCCTGCTGATAATCCAAAGTATAGCTGTATTGTCGTAGTGAACGCTCCTGCACAGGGTAAATACTACGGCGGATCCGTCGCAGCGCCTGTTTTTAAAGAGATCGCCGACAAAGTCTACGCTACACACCTTGACATATACCAGGAAATTGATGCAGAAGTGACTGAAAATCGGACACCCCGGATCATGTACGGAAGCTATGAAGACCTTAAGTGGTTGTGCGAAGACCTCGATATCAGCATTGCATCAGAAAGCAAAGCAGAACAATGGGTTGTGAGTTTCCGTGAAGAGAATGGCATCCGCTTCGCACCCCGGATCATTCATGAAAACCTTGTTCCAAATGTAACAGGGATGAATGCCCGCGATGCAGTCTTTATTATCGAGAGCCTGGGAATGAGAGTAATAATTGAAGGACATGGTAAGGTAAGCAGGCAGTCGTTGGCACCGGGAAGTAGAGTCACCAAAGGAAAAGAAATAATATTGAAACTTTCAGCCAGAGGATAAGATATGAATGAAACGAAACTGAAAGACATTTTATATAAGGTAAACATCAGGGAGATCTATGGATCTCCCAATGTGATGGTAAATTCCATCTGCCTTGATTCAAGGCAGCTTGGAATTGGCTCTGTATTCATTGCCCGCAAGGGAACTGTTGTAGATGCGCACCGATTCATTCCCTCAGCCATTGAAAGCGGAGCCAGGGTCATCGTTTGTGAAAATCTGCCGCATGAGCTTTTCGATGAAATCACATATATCTGTGTTGACGACAGTGACCTTGCCCTTGGGATCATGGCATCTAACTTTTACGAAAATCCCTCCGAAAACATTATTCTTTGCGGTGTTACAGGCACCAATGGTAAGTCAACGATAGTCAGCCTTTTGCATCAGATGTTCACGGAACTGGGTTATGGTGCCGGATTGATCTCGACAGTCGGGAACAAGATCAATAAGCGCAATGTAGAGGCAACCCATACCACTCCCGATGCCATTCAAATCAAC
>DAOVZP010000389.1 GCA_030635045.1 Bacteroidota bacterium
AATATATCCTCAAGAAAGCCCATGATTCTTTTAAGAAAGCAACCGGCATGACCTTCGAAACTATGGGTGAGCTCGAATACTATGTCATTTTTAAAAGGGAGCCCCTGTTCACCGCCGATGACCAGAAAGGCTATCACGAGTCAGCTCCATTCATCAAGTGGGAAGAATTGCGTACAGAGGCCATGATGGCCATTGCCCAGTCGGGTGGCAAGATCAAATACGGACATTCTGAAGTTGGCAACTTCAACGTGGGAGATACAGAGTATGAGCAGAACGAAATTGAATTCCTCCCGGTAAATGTTGAGGATGCAGCCGATCAGCTGATGATCGCCAAGTGGATCATCCGTAGCCTTGCCCATAAATATGGTGTAACAGTAACTTTCGCTCCAAAGATCACGGTTGGGAAAGCCGGAAGTGGATTGCACATACATACCAGGCTGATGAAAGACGGACAGAACATGATGGTGGATGAGAATGGCCTGAGCAACATTGCAAAAAAAGCTATTGCAGGCTATCTGTCGCTGGCACCTTCACTTACTGCCTTAGGCAATATTAATCCAACATCATATTTCAGGCTGGTACCCCACCAGGAGGCGCCAACCAACATATGTTGGGGCGATCGCAACCGTTCGGTACTTGTCAGGGTTCCGCTGGGCTGGTCACAAAAAGTGGATATGCTCCACCAGGCTAATCCCCAGGAAGGGCCGGTCGATGATGATCATACCGACAAGCAAACCGTAGAATTTCGCTGTCCCGACGGGTCGGCAGACATCTACCTGCTGCTGGCCGGGCTGACCATTGCTGCCCGGCATGGCTTCGAGATGAAGGATGCCTTGAAATATGCCAAAGAAACCTATGTTGATGTGAATATCTTCATGGACGAGAATAAGGCAAAACTTGATTCTTTATCTGTGCTGCCCGGATCATGCTGGGAATCTGCAGAAGCCCTGCTTCAACAAAAAGATATTTACACGAAAGATGGTGTTTTCTCAGACGGCATGCTGGAGTGGATCGCATCTTACCTCAAAAGCTTCAATGATAAAACCCTGCGACAGGACATTGGGGATGATGACGCAGAGGTTCTGAAGCTTGTGGATCGGTTCTTCCATTGCGGCTAAGCCCCTTGGGGGGATTTTGAATTTTTAATTTTTAGTTTTGAATTTTTAATTAGGTTGATTTTTTATAACTCCTCTGTATAAAGAATTTTACTCTTCCTGAATAATTAAAAATTAAACCTTCAAAATTTAAAATTACTCAAGATTTTCCTTTCACGTAGACTCTGCGTATCCAGAATGGGAGTATGATGAAGCCTATGAAGAGGTAAGGGTAATAGCTGAAAAGACGCCAGAGAAGGCCGAGGGCAGTTTCCAGGCCAAAGGGTATAAATTCACCAAGGAATATCGGAAAGGCATATTCCGCCACGCCGCTGCCACCCGGGGTGGGACTTACAAGCAGGATCACCCACATCACAAGTTGTCGTCCGTAGATCAGGAACTGGTCACCGATATGAGTAAACTGCTCGCTGCTGGTGCGGAAAGCCATGATCAGCGCATTGACTACCCAGAACCGGGCCGACCATGAGAATACGGTAGCACCAAAAGCCTTTACCCAGAACATGAACGGCTTCCCCCTCATCTCCTTTGAAGTAGTGATGATATCGTCGCCGGTCTGTATCGCTTTTTGTTTCCAGCGACGCAGGAAAGGCAGCGTAGCCAGGCTGACTATGATCCTTTTGAAGCCGTGTGGGCTGACAAAAATAGCGGAGGTAATAATCGCTGTGAGGAAAAATATAAAGATATACCCGAAGATAAAAGCCTGCTTACCACCAAGGTTCATCAGGAACCCGGCATCTGTAACAAAAAGATTATCGATACCTATCACCAGGATCACAATGGGCACCATGACAATATAGAAAAGCTCGTCGAGCATGGCTGTGATCATCACAATGGCTGTGGTGCGTCCCATGCTGATACCTTCGCGGTTCACTATGAAGAGGGCGATGGCAGAGCCTCCAACAATAGATGGAGTGATAGACGATGCAAACTCCCATAACATTATAACATCAAAGCTATGCCGCCAGCTGATCTTTTTGTCGGTGAGCACCCGCAAGCGGTACATATATGCTATATCACGGATAGCCTGCAGGCACAGGGCAATAAACAGCCACAGGAATGTATATACCGACCAGTGAATGTCAAGGAAAGCATTCTTGTTGAAATCTTTTACAAGCAGCACCGTAGCTACGCCAAGCCCAAGCAACAAGGGAATGAGGATGCGCTTGAGCTGGAAAAACCTTAATACCTTCTGCAGTTCGGTGTCCATCATTTTGAATTAATACGCAAAAATCAACAAAATTTTCAATACAGGCAAGTGATTATGGATTACAGGTTGGGGATGGGGGGCGGGGTGATTTTAAATTTTGAATTTTGAATTTTGAATTGGGTTTACCACAAAGGACACAAAGGATTTCACAAAGTAACTCAAAATCCTGCTGTCTGCGGCGTAATGAACTGTCAACCGCCAAC
>DAOVZP010000026.1 GCA_030635045.1 Bacteroidota bacterium
AGTATCCCTATCATGTTGGTCTTTTCCAGGATCAGGATCAGCAAGGCAGAGATCATAGAAAATCCTGACACAACCATCATCAGTATGATTATCACGATCACATTCATATCCTGTAGTTCCAACCAGCTGAACACCTGCTCCTTTGTTTGTTTCACCGTTTCCAGTTTCAGGTGATAACCAATAAGCGCCCTGGTCTTATTTCCTATCTCTTCTACCTTATCAAAATCATCTACCAGGATCTCAAACCCGCTGATCATGTCATCGTTCCAGTTATTCAGGCGCTGGATCTGCCGTATGTCGCCAATTATGTATTGAGCATCCAGTTCCTCAAATCCGGATGAATATATACCCACGATCTGAAATTTTCTCCCCCGGACCTGTTTCTGCCCATCCGTGACAAAGTACATGCGAACATCATCCCCTAATGAGAACATCATCCTATCCGCAATAATGGATGAGACCATGATCTCAGTTGAACGGGCGGAGTCGTGATATTCCGGGATCTTTCCTTCGATCAGCCAATCACCCAGTGTTGTCCAATCATAATCCCGTCCAACTCCTTTCAGGATAACCCCCTCCGTCTGGCCTTCTGTCTTGATGATCCCCCCTTTGGTCGCAAAAACCTGGATATGCCTGATCCCCTGAACAGTGTCGAGGTGTGGGTAGAAGGGCTGATTAATAAGTACCGGTACAGATTCCAGTGATTTGTTAAAATCATAACTCGTGATGGTGATATGAGCGGCAAAGCCGGATACCTTATCCCTTATCTCCCGCTGAAATCCGGTAAGGACAGAAACTGAAATAATCATTACCGCAAGCCCCAGGGCAATACTTACGATACCTATACGTACAGCAGGACGGGAAAGGTTTTCTTTATCCTTACTGATGATATGGCGTGTTATGAAAAGTTCAAAATTCACGGTAACTCGCTGCTTGACCCTACAAATTTATTAAATTTAAGCCCTGTAAGCTCAATAAGCTTTGCTTTGACACTAAAATATTTTCCTGCTCTATGCATAAAATTAAGTCATTGATCGTATTAAGCCTTGTTTTGTTCACTTTTCAGGCCTGCCTTCAAAATACACAACAGCCTATTAATGGGCCTGTTAACTACCTTATTACAGGCGCTGAGCAAACTGAAGCCTATCTGCCTTTGCTTGCAGGAAAAAAAATCGCAGTGGTTGCCAACCATAGTTCGATGCTTGGTGATACACACCTGGCGGATACCCTGCTCTTACTGAATGCAGATATCGTAAAGGTATTCGCCCCCGAGCATGGATTCCGGGGATTGGCAGATGCAGGGGAATACGTGGAAGACGGCAGGGATGTCAGATCCGGCCTTCCTGTAATCTCACTATATGGCAGCACAAGAAAGCCCTCACACGAAAGCCTTGAGGATATCGACCTGATCCTCTTCGACCTGCAGGATGTCGGGGCAAGATTCTACACTTATATCTACACCCTGACCTACATAATGGAAGTGGCCGCTGAACTGCATATCCCGGTCATTGTCCTCGACCGTCCCAACCCTAATGGCTTTTATATCGATGGGCCGGTGCTGGAAGAAGAGTACGCATCATTTGTTGGGCTGCACCCCGTGCCTATCGTATATGGGATGACAATAGGGGAATACGGAAAAATGGTGAATGGCGAATATTGGCTTGCCAACGGCCTGCAATGCGACCTGACGGTGATTCCCTTAAAAAACTATGACAGAAATAAATTATATAAACTACCCGTCAAACCATCTCCCAATCTGCCCAATTGGCAATCGGTCTACCTCTACCCTTCCCTTTGCCTTTTTGAAGGAACGGTCGTGAGCGTGGGACGTGGCACTGAAACACCATTTACCATCTATGGCCATCCTGATTTTCATATCGGGAGCTATACCTTCACACCCGAATCACGTCCCGGGGCAAAACACCCGAAACTTGAGGGAGTGCAGTGTAACGGGCAAAACCTCAGTGGGAACGCAGAGAATTATATGGAAGTGAATGACCACCTGAACCTTCAGTGGCTCATCAGCGCATACGAGGCCATTGGTAACGACAGCAGATTCTTCATTCCATATTTCGAAAAGCTTGCGGGTACGAGCAATCTCAGGAAACAGATCATAGCCGGAATGTCTGCTGAAGAGATCAAATCAGGTTGGAAGGATGATCTGGAGAAGTTCAAGTTGATAAGGGGGAAGTATCTTCTTTATGAATAAAGAACAAGAAACAAGGAATAAGAATAAGAATTAGAATTAGAATAAGAATGATGAAGGGGGTGCTTAGTTCTAAATTAGATGGTGGGCGGTATCCAGCATCCAGTATCCTAACTTGTTCTTCCGGGATAGACCTTAAGCGATTCCTCAAGGCATTTCATCGATCTTTTCAGGTCATCGACATTCAGAACGTAGCTGATCCTGACCTCATCCTTGCCCCTCCCCTTTGTTGAATAAAATCCTGATGCGGGTGCGAGCATGACGGTGCCGTTCTCATATTCAAAATCTTCGAGCAGCCACTGACAAAAGCGGTCACAATCGTCGATCGGCAGCCTGGCCACTACATAGAAGGCCCCTTTGGGCACCGGGCAGTAACAACCCGGAATGCTGTTGATGGATTCCACAACCACATCCCTTCTGGCGAGGTACTCTTTCGACACTGCTTCAAAATAACTATCAGGTGTATCGATGGCAGCCTCTGCAGCTACCTGTCCGAAAGTGGGTGGGCTCAGCCTTGCCTGGGCAAATTTCAATGCCGTACTCATCACCTCCTTGTTCTTAGAGATTATGCAACCGATCCTGAAGCCACATGCACTGTACCTTTTGCTGACAGAATCGATCATGATCACATTCTGTTCAATACCCTTCAGGTACATAGCCGAATATTGTGTATTGCCATCGTAACAAAACTCCCTGTATACCTCATCAGTGATAAGGAAAAGATCATATTTCTTTACGATATCCCTCAATATCTCAAGTTCTTCTTTCGAGTAGAGATAACCGGTAGGGTTATTGGGGTTACAGATCAGGATTGCTTTGGTCCTGTCGGTAATGGCTTTCTCAAAATCGGCAATGGGAGGAAGTGCAAATCCCGACTCAATATCAGAGAAGATGGGGACCACCACTACGCCGGCATTGATGGCAAAGCCATTGTAATTAGCATAAAAAGGCTCCGGAATGATGATCTCATCTCCGGTGTCGAGGCATGAGTTCATGGCAAAGAGAATTGCCTCCGAAGCACCGGCTCCGACAATGATCTCATCCGGGGTAATTTCAATATTATGCCTGCTGTAATATTCACACAGTTTTTCCCTGTACGACAGTATGCCTGCAGAATGACTATAGGCCACAACCTTCTGGTCAAAGTTCCTGATGGCATTCAGGGCCACCTCAGGTGTTTCGATATCCGGTTGTCCGATGTTCAGGTGATATACAGTACGTCCCTTCTTTTTTGCTACATCAGCATATGGAACGAGCTTACGAATGGGTGATTCGGGCATCTGATGCCCTTTTTGTGAGATCTTAGGCATAACTTCTGAATTGGGTAATAAAAAACCCGGCATTGCTACCGGGATATAAATCTTACTTGTTTATCGGTGTTGCACCGGTATTGGTTTCCTTCTCAGGCATCACCTCAGCAGGAGCCTTTACAACCTTTCCTTTTATCTGAAGCTTTACAGGGCTGTTGGAAGCATTGCAGTATATGGTAACTGTCTTGTGAAATGGCCCTACCCTGTTTGTAGTATATGTAACTTTGATAGATTCACTTTTCCCGGGCAGTATGGGCTGTTTTGGCCAGGTAGGCACTGTACAACCACAACTGGACTTAGGCCTTGAGAGTATGAGCGGTTCTTTGCCGTCGTTGGTGAATACAAATTCACAACCACCATCTGAATTCTGCTTTATGGTGCCGTAATCGTGAATAACCTTATCGAAATTGATTACCGGTGCATTCGGATTTTCAACCGGCTGTTCACTTGACTGGGCAGTAAGCTGGAAAGCTGCAAAAAAGCTAAGAGCTATAATGATCAATGATTTTTTCATCCTGATTCAATTTTAATGTTTGTTAAGAGAACTGCAAAATTAATAATTATTGTATTGGAAGTCAATTTTCCTCTATATTTCCTCAAAAAAAACAAAATTTAAGGCCTGAAGGAGCCTCTGTATAAATTTTTTCATGCTTCTGTGTATATTTGCATACAATAGTTATACCAAATTATTATTACTGAAATGAAAAAAACACTCCTATTATTAGTTGTTATCATTGCGATAACCTCATTTTCCTGTTCGAATTCCGGTCAGAGTACCTCAGGTGCACCCATCGAAAGCACAGGAGTTACCTCAACTGGGCCTGATGCTCTCATCTACAAGACCAAAGCCGATTATAATACCCTGGTGCCTGTGATCCTGAATGCAGAAAGAACTGATATTGTTTCCTTCCCGGCTCCCGGCGACCTTAAATACAGGGGCAAGCCCGCCATTCCGACTGAGCTGGAGGATGGATTCCTTCTCGACAACCGTGGTATAACAGAAAATGTTGCCTTTCTTAATATCACTTATGAAGCTTATATTGTCCTGGACAAAACACCCTCTAAAGACGAACTGCTTGAGATGATTATCGACAGCGACCCGCTTACTGTGATGTTCAATTGTGGCAAACGCAGTAAATATAACAATGAAGTCCTGGAACTGAATACCTGCATCCTTGATAATGATTTCAGTAAATTCAAAAAGCTGAAATAAGCATGAAGATCTGACAGATGGCTGTAAAGAAAAAATTCGGTGCATTTTCAGGTGTGTTTACACCTTCCATCCTCACCATCCTGGGGGTGATCATGTATATGAGGCTTGGCTGGGTAGTCGGGCAGGCCGGGATCATTACAGCCATAGGCATCATCATGCTGGCGCATATCATATCTATCACAACAGGCCTCAGCATCTCCAGCATTGCCACCGACAAGAAGATCAAGACCGGCGGCATTTACTATATATTGTCGCGAAGCCTTGGATTGCCCATGGGAGGCTCGATCGGGATCACCATGTTTGTTGGTACGGCGCTCAGCATTTCCCTGTATATCATTGGGTTTTGTGAAAACTTCCTGGGCATTGAGATGATCCGGAATATCACCGGAATGGGCAACACCATACAGGATTTCAGGATACTGGGTTCGATCATACTTGTTATGCTGATTGTCATTGCTTATATCAGCACTTCCATAGCGATAAAAACACAATTTTTCATCCTGGGTGCTATCGTGCTTTCACTGGCATCCATTGGTATCGGATTGTTTACCGGAGATACTTCCTCCGGGGAAAATGCCAGCTGGCTTCCCGTTGCTGAGGGTGTTTCACTAACAACCGTATTTGCGATCTTTTTTCCTGCGGTAACAGGTTTTACTGCCGGGGTGGCCATGTCGGGCGACCTGAAAAACCCGCAAAAGAACATTCCTTTCGGTACCATGACCGCCATCGTGACAGGCCTCCTGGTATATATCGCACTTGCCCTGGGCTTTGGCCTGCTTGTCGACAGGCAATTGTTACTGGAAGACAATAACTTCCTGATGAAGATCGCATGGTCCTCGCCTCTCGTTGTGGCAGGTATCTGGGGTGCGACCCTTTCATCGGCCCTGGGTGGTATACTCGGCGGCCCGCGGATACTGCAGGCTATGTCGCGCGACAGGATCACACCAAAGATCTTTGGAAAAGGCTATGGCATCAACAGTGAACCCCGCAATGCACTACTTTTTACATTCCTGCTCGCTGAAGGCGGAATATTGATAGGAGATCTTAATGTTATTGCGGCTATCGTATCCATGTTTTTCATCGCTGCCTATGGCTTCATCAACATTGCCTTTGCACTGGAAAGGTGGGCAAGCGCCGATTTCAGGCCGAGCTTCAGAATATCTAAATGGGTTGGGATCATTGGCTTTGCAGCATGCTTCGGGGTGATGTTCAAACTCGATACGCCGGTAATGTTCCTGGCCATGATCATACTTGCCGGGATCTACCTCTACATAAAGCGAAAAAAACTTGAGCTCGACTTCGGCGATGTGTGGCAGAGCGTATGGACAGCCATCGCCCGTTCGATCCTGCACCGTATTGACCGCAAGGGACTTGAAGAGCGTAACTGGAGGCCCAACATTATCCTGTTCAGTGGTGGCAGCAAAAATCGCCCGCACCTGATACAGTTCGGAAAAGATCTTACAGGCAACCAGGGCTTCCTGTCGAATTTCGACCTCATCCTGAACAGCTCATCCTCTACATTGTTTAAAAAACGACTGCAAGCAGCCGACGATGACCAGGCCCGGGACAATGAGGGCATGTTTACCCGCCGGCAGGAGTGCAAAAATATTTATGAAGGGATCGAAGCGATCGCCTCCACCTATGGCTTCTCCGGTGTAGAACCAAACACCGTGCTCTTTGGATGGGGCAGGCAAAGCCAGGATCCGGTACGATTTGCCAGGATGATACGCTCACTGAGCGAGCTCGATCTTAACATCCTGATGATGGACTACGACAAAGATCATGGTTTTGGCAAACATGAGATCATAGATGTGTGGTGCCGGGGTGGCGGAAACAACTGTAACCTGGTGCTTTCCCTTATCAAATTCATGTGGCTTTCCGAAAACTGGAAAAATGCCCGCATACGGATACTGATGATCAACTCTATCAATGATGAAAAAGAATCGCTCATCAGGGATGTCGAAGATATCCTGGAAACAATCAGGATGGATGCGGAGATCAAGGTTATCAATAACCAGATCGAAAAACGCCCTGTCAATGAACTTATTGAAGTGGAATCATCCAACTCGGATATTGTTTTTCTCGGGATACCCGATATTCGTGAGGGTGCAGAACAGGATTATGTGAACCAGGTAAACAGGCTTTGCCAGAATGTAAGCACAGTGGTGCTGGTGAAAGCGTCCTCATACTTCAAAGACCTGGAGATCGGCAGGAGTAAAGGAATGTTCAAGCAGGAGAAATCAGACTATACTGACGGAGATGTCGACCTGGTGATAAGCCGAAAATTAAAGGTTCCTGAAATTGACTATCCTGCAGATACTGCTTCTGCAGAACAATTGAGGATCATCTATAATGAGGTCAAGGTCATGAACGAAGAAGTGTTCAACACCCTCATCGTGGACCTTTTCAGCCTGAACCGCTCAGTATATGCTGAGATCGTTAAATCTTCAGGTAAACTCCTTGAAGAACTGAAGGATGAGCTACCTTCCATAAAAGGGCTTGACGACTGGAAAGAAAGAATCAGTGACACTTACCGGGCAATCTTCGGGAAGACCCTGGAGATCATTCACAAGCAGGAAGATACAGCCTTTATTGAGCAGGAAGAAATACTCCGTAATGCAGTTGATCTGTTCAAGGAAAAATGTTCAGCCATCATTCTTCAGGCACCTGAGATCATGTTCAAAGGCATCAGGCGTTCTGATCTGAGCCTCAAAAGCGGAGATAGCTGGAAAACCATCAGGTATAAACTGAGAAAACAGTTGCTGTATGGATCCTTCAGCGGGACTAAAAAACAAAAAGTCCGGTACCGCAAGTTGATCGCATCTCATTTCAACAATCAGATATTTGCTGAATTAACGGAAGTATTCCAGAACTGGGGTATGATCAGCCTGCAACAGGTGATCAAGACCCAGGGCTTGAACAACAGGATCTTTGATCATTACTTTTTGCTTAACAAGCTGAATCCTGAAGAGAAAACAGCAAGGCTGATCGAAGAGAAGATCATAGAGTATAATGATTACCGTGAGCAGATCGATAAGCTGAACGAAGCATCCCTTCAAACATTTTATTCGCTTATGCTCAATAAAACGATGTTTGTGGTCAGGCAGATCAGCAAGGAGTTGCATCAGCCTAACAGCTCCGGGTTTATCGGTAGAAACGAAAAATATGCCATTGCTCATGAAGATCAGGCGACAATGTTCGATAGCATCCCGAAAAAGTGGAGGATCAACCAGGTACTGCTCAACAATTTCACTAAACTGGAGCTGGAACTTTTCAACTTCATAACCCATGCCAAGGACATACTGTACAGGCTTCATCAGTCGCTGGACAGGCAGATCGATCATCAGTATCTGTCATATTTGAATAACATTGAAGCTGCAAAGCATCATTCAACACAGATCTTTCACGACACTCTTGCCGATGCAGCATCACAACTGGATGAAGAGAAGTTCGAAGAAGACTGGGATGAAGTCCTCACTGAAAGCATGGATGAACTCGAAACATATGCTGATGAAGTCGTAAATAAGATTGACTTAATAGAAAGGACAATTTTCGATAATTTCAAAACATCGCAGTTTAACGATCACAGGTCTGTAACCCTCAGGGCAAAAAAGATGGTAGATTACATCCTGCATCAGGAATTCATGGCGCCTGTTAAAGCGGCAACAGAAGAAACACGTGACTGGTTCTTTGATGAGATCATAGGAACAAAAGAAATTATCGAACAGAGCATGACTGTGTTGAACATGCTCAAAAATGATGTTAGCAAGGCGGTTGATATGCCACAATTATCGGAGACCATTGCTACATTTAACAAGCAATTGCAAAATACTGACAAGAATAAGCTGCGCATGCTGAACCAGCTTCGGGAAAGGACCAATGCCCTTGCCGATAAATTCTCACTTAATGCCATTACGCGCAGAAACAGCGTTTTTAGAAAATTCATCAGATAGTATAATAAAACAGGCCTGAGGGATGGCCAAAACATAAAGAAAGATGGTCACACAAGCACTTATACATCCGGGAAGTATTGTAGTAGTTGGAGGTTCCAATGATGTCGGCAAGCCCGGCGGCAAGATCCTGAAAAACCTTATTGACGGCAAGTTCAAGGGAGAGCTATATGTAATAAATCCTAAAGAATCCGAAGTATTAGGTATTAAATGTTATAACGGTCCCTCGGCATTACCTGATGTTGACCTGGCGATTATTGCCATCGCGGCGAAATACATCCCCGAAACGGTTGAGGTACTGGCAAGGGAAAAAAATACACGCGGATTTATCATCCTGTCTGCCGGATTCAGCGAAGAAAGTGAAGAAGGGGCAGAACTCGAAAAGCATATCGTTGACACGATCAATAGCGTTGGTGGCGGCCTGATCGGTCCCAATTGCATTGGCGTGATGACCCCCGAGTACCATGGTGTATTCACTTTGCCCATTCCAAAACTCGACATGCAGGGATGTGATTTTATCAGTGGATCGGGAGCAACGGCATGCTTTATCATGGAGGCAGGCCTCCCTATGGGGCTTCCTTTTGCAAGGGTTTTCAGTGTTGGCAACAGTGCCCAGATGGGCGTTGAAGAAGTCCTCCAATACATGGATGAAACCTATGTTGAGGGCGAGAGCCCGAAAATTAAGCTGTTGTATATTGAAAATATAGACAAGCCCATACTATTGCTCAAGCATGCTGCCTCCCTCATCAGGAAAGGATGTAGAATAGCCGCAATAAAGGCTGGTTCTTCCGAGGCCGGCAGCAGGGCAGCATCCTCACATACCGGGGCGCTTGCAAGTTCAGATCTGGCAGTTGATGCCCTCTTTAAAAAAGCAGGGATAGTCCGCTGCTATGGACGGGAAGAATTGATCTCAGTGGCAAGTGTCTTCATGTACCCTGAATTGAAGGGCGACAGGCTGGCTGTGATCACCCATGCCGGTGGCCCGGCGGTGATGTTGACCGATGCATTGTCGGAAGGTGGCCTTAAAGTTCCACATATTGACAATGAACATTCAGGTGAGTTGCTTGAATTGCTTTATCCGGGTTCTTCGGTTGCCAACCCCATAGATTTTCTTGCTACAGGTACTGCTGAACAGCTTGGGAGCATCATAGACTATTGCGATCAGAAGTTCGACGAGATCGATGGCATGGCTGTGATCTTTGGCACACCGGGCCTCTTTCCGATCTATGATGTATATGATCTTCTCGATAAGAAGATGAAAACATCGAAAAAGCCTATTTATCCCATTCTGCCATCAACTTATACGGCAACAGAAGAGATCAGGTCATTCATTGATAAAGGCCGTGTTATATTTTCCGATGAGGTTGTTTTCGGACGTGCCATATCAAAGATAAAAAAGAGTGATTCGCCTGCAGCCCAGCACCCGGTACTTCCGGAAGTTGCTACAGTTCGGATAAGGGAGGTTATCGATAGCTGTGAGGATGGATATATAGAACCGGAAAAGATCCAGGCTCTACTGGATGCAGCCGGAATCCCACGCATTCCGGAAGCCGTCGTCCACCAGATACAGGACGCCGTTGAAGCAGC